>NZ_JAFLCJ010000030.1:0-51834 GCF_017302695.1 Leptolyngbya sp. UWPOB_LEPTO1
GCGCTCAACTTACTTGGACAAGATAAAACGACGAAGGCAGGCATTGCGGCGAAACGGAAAAAGGCGGGATGGGATGATGGTTATCTTCTCAAAATCCTGTCTCAATAATTTTCATGCGTTTGCCCTATTTGAAAAGTTTCCCGCTCTGCAAAAGAGTCACGGTCGATCTCAATCTTGAATGCTAAGCTGTCATCAAGCAAAGAGTCAAAACAGCAATGGTCAGCAAAGATTCTATTCTTGAAAATCTAGAACAACTTCCGCAGAATCGATGGCTAGAAGTCTTAGATTTTATTCAATTTCTACAACAGAAAGAAGCGGCTCTAGAGGCGCTTGAGGATGCGGAAGACATTGCAGATGCAGAAGCCGCGCTTGCGGAAGAGGGTTTCATTTCCCTCGCAGAAGTCAAACGAGAATTGGGGTTGAAATAGATGCCTTACGAAGTTGGCTTTAAGCCAGCCGCTTTGCGACAACTTCGTAAGTTAGATGAGGATATTCAACTTGCGATCACCGAAAAAGTAGAGACTTTAGCTGAAAATCCCCGCCCTGAAGGTTGCAAAAAGCTGAAAGGCGAAAAAGATCTCTACAGAATTCGGGTATTAAAAAACTATCGAGTTGTTTATCAGATTCAAGATCAACAACTCGTAGTCACTGTCATCAAAGTGGGGCATCGCCGTAGTATTTACCGATAGCGATCTTCTCGGCTTTACAAATTGCCGAAGCCTTTTTTCTTCTTATCTTTGCCGCCTTTTTTCTTCTTCCCGCCTCCGCCTTGATAGCCTCTAAATCCAGGCTGGGGTGGACGCATTCCACCACCCGTTCCGCCAAATGGATTTCCACCCCCAAATGGATTGGGCATTCCACCCATCGGACCCATTCCAGGAAAACCCATCTGACCTGAACCCATTTGTTGCATCAGCGATCGCATTCTTTGGAAATTTGTCACCAATTCGCTGACTTCCTTGTCAGAATGTCCGGAACCCTTGGCAATCCGTTTCCGACGACTGGGAGAGTTGGCAAGCAGATCGGGATTTTTGCGTTCCTCGGTCGTCATGGAGCCGATCATCGCTTCGGCTTTTTTCAGTTGTTCTTCACCTTTGGCAAGCTGTTCTTCGTTCACCATCTTGCCCATGCCAGGAATCAGCTTCATGACACCGCCGAGCGATCCCATGTTTTTCAGCAGGCGTGTTTGCTTGAGGAAGTCAGAGAAATCGAATTTTGCAGATAGAATCTTCTCCTGCATTTTTTCGGCTTCTGCCATGTCCACTTCTTCCCGCGCTTTCTCAACGAGGGTCAGGACATCGCCCATGCCCAAAATCCGTGAAGCCATCCGGTCAGGATAAAACGGCTGTAATGCGTCAACTTTCTCACCGATCCCGATGAATTTGATCGGCTGTCCAGAAATTCGCCGTACCGAGAGTGCCGCACCACCACGGGTATCGCCATCCATTTTGGTGAGGATTGCACCCGTTACACCGATTTGCTCATGGAAGGTGCGAGTCAGGTTAGCGGCTTCTTGACCCGTCATCGCATCGACGACCAGCAGGGTTTCATGCGGCTGGATCGTATCTTTGATCCGCTTCAATTCGCCCATCATGGATTCGTCAATCTGCAAACGTCCGGCAGTATCAACGATCACGACATCAAAGCCATCGGCTCTCGCTTTTTCAACCCCTTGACGTGCGATTTCTACGGGGTCGGCATCTTTCCCCATTTCAAAGACGGGGATATTAATTTGCTTACCGAGTGCGATTAATTGGTCGATCGCAGCAGGTCGGTAAACGTCGGTTGCGACTAACAATGCTTTTTTATCTTCTTTTCTTAAATGCAGCGCCAGTTTTGCAGTTGCAGTTGTTTTACCTGTCCCTTGCAAACCCGCCATGAGTACGATCGTGGGAGCGGTTTCTGCTTCAGCGAGGGGCACATTGGCATCGCCCATCACTTTGACCAGTTCGTTATAGACGATTTCGATAAACTGCTGGTCGGGACGAACGCCTGCAATGACTTCTGCACCGAGTGCATTCTGTTCAACTTCTGCGACAAAATCTTTGACGACTTGCAGATTCACATCTGCTTCAAGGAGCGCGCGCCGAACTTCCCGCAGCGCGTCTTTGACATTCGATTCAGAGATTTTGTCTTGACCGCGAACTTTTTTCCAGGCTTGTTCTAAGCGATCGGCAAGAGCGTCAAACATAGGAGAAATTGATCAGAAGATATCCTTCTCAGAGTAGCGTGTTTCCAGCACAATCGCGAAGTCGAGAAACCCGTCCGAATCCGTTAAATTAGATTGTCCTGTTTTTATTTCTCCAAATGTCAAATCAAACTGTTGTCGATCGCATTGATGCGTTCAATCAGGGGCGCGATCCTGAACTGCTGAAACTTAAGTATCGGACGATGGCGAAAAATGCGTTTTCGTTTTTGCGAGGAACTTGTCATCTGTTTTATCAGGATTTACCTGTTGAAGGCATTTTTGCCTCTGCACCGCCCGTTTGGAGTTGTGGCGATCTGCATTTACAGAATTTTGGCAGTTTTAAGGGAGACGATCGCTTAGTTTATTTTGATGTCAATGATTTTGATGAAGCGCTCTTAGCACCTTGTACTTGGGATGTTGTGCGGTTTTTAACGAGTGTGATTGTTGGTGCTCATACTTTGAATATCGATGATGAAACGGCGATCGCACTTTGCCGTTGCTTCCTCGAAACTTATATCAAAGAACTCTTGACCGGAAAAGATCGAACTGTTCATGGTGAAGTGTCAACCGGGTTAGTTCGGGAATTGTTACTAGGATTGAAAACGCGGAAACGCAAAGACTTTCTAGATGAACGAACGGAACTGAAATCAAAAGTGCGATCGCTCAAACTCATTGAAGGCAAAACGAAACCCGCGACAGAATCCGAGCGCGAAAGGGTAATAGAAGCGATCGCAGAAAGCACTCAAACATATCCAGAACCAGAGTTTTACACAATTCTCGATGTGATGCATCGAATTGCAGGAACCGGAAGTTTGGGACTCGAACGCTATGTGATCTTAGTCGAAGGCAATGGCTCACCGAATCAGAACTATCTATTAGATCTCAAGCTATCTCGATCGTCTTCCTTGCAAGCCTATACTCCATGCCCACAGCCTGATTGGAACAGTGAAGCAGATCGCATTGTTGCCATTCAAAATCGATTTCAAGAATCTCCGCCAGCCTTGTTACATGGATTAACCATTGCAGAAAAATCTTACGTCTTACGCGAACTTCAACCGACTGCCGATCGCGTTGACCTCGATAAAAGCAATGGCAAAATAAAGCGATTGAAAAAAGTGATCAAAACCATGGCGGAAGTCACAGCTTGGGGACAAATGCGCAGTACAGGGCGACAAAAATCAGCGATCGCAGATGATCTCATCGCATTCGCTGAAACTGCTTCGGTCTGGCACGATTCTGTACTTGACTATGCTCGATCGTATGCCGTACAAGTTGAGCGAGACTACGCAGAATTCAAAGCACAGGTCACTGAAGGCTAATCAAGGGGTACTCTGGGGGTTGGAAATTCACTCTTTTCTCCCATGAAAAACTGGTGGCAACAGTTCAAACCCCGAATTCAAGTCATTCCAGAAATTCAGCCTGAAGACTCGATTTTGTTTCGAGTACTCGCCCAATCGCTCGTCACGATTGGAATTTTGGCAATTGACTTAGCCGCAGAAACTCACATTGGACTGTGGGCAATTCCGCTGAGTGCAATTGGGGCGAGTTGGAGTTGGTACTGTCGTCGCAAAAAGAATACTGGATTTAAATTCTTACTGGCGATCGCGATGATGGTCGCATTACTCACGTTTTTTAGTAAGCTACCGACGGCTTGGCAGACGGGCGATACTCGGCTCGTTTTAGCAGAATTTCTCATTCAAGTGCAGGTTTTGCATACATTCGATTTGCCGCGCCGCAAGGATTTGGGGTACTCGATGATGATTGGGCTTGTGTTGCTCTCGCTCGCAAGTACTTTAAGTCAAACGATGCTCTTTGGTGGCTTGCTGGTTGCCTTTTTAGCGATCGCGCTTCCGACGTTGATGTTGGACTATAGTTCACGGTTGGGCGTGAGTGATGTCAAAGTCGATCGCAGTCGATTGCAGAAAATTACCTTTGGTAAGCTGCCAATGATTTTCGCGATCGTCGTTGCTTTGGGGTTAGTATTTTTTCTGCTGATGCCACGGTTTCCTGGCTATCAACTGAGAATGTTTCCTGTAAGTGCGCCCATAACGGTTCAGGAAAGATTTGATAATCGAGAGATTAGAACTCCAGGTGCAGGTCGGAGTGCCTTAGAATCACAAGTCCGAGGCGGAGGAAGTTCAGCGCAACGGGGAGAAGTGCGCGATCGCAGTGATGAGCTTTATCCAGGCTTTGGAAACAGCATTAGTCAAAATCGCCGCAAACCTTTGAAGCCACGGGTGATCATGCGGGTGAGATCGCAGATTGAGGGATTTTGGCGGGTGATGGCATTCGATCGCTACACCGGACAAGGGTGGGACATGTCTCGCAATGCTCAAACGAGAACGATTAAGCGGACACCTTGGTCATATCGGTTCTTTCTTTCGCCTCCGGTGACGATGAGCGAGACAAAAGAAGTGATTCAGACGTTCACGATTTTGTCTGATCTGCCGAATTTAATTCCGGCGCTTTCGGCTCCTCGGGAATTGTATTTTCCAACTGATGAGATTGCGATTGATACTGAGTTTGGTCTGCGATCGCCTGTTGAATTGCATTCTGGCATGACTTACAGCGTGGTTTCAGATGTGCCTTATCGCAATCGCACTCTGCTACGGTTGAATTCGCTCAAAGCAAAGTATCCAGAAAATAGCCCCTATTTGCAACTTCCAACTCGGCTGAAGCAGCGATTAGCAGAGGAAACAGAGCGAATTTTAGCAACGTCTGAGAAACCGATTGATTCAGATTATGAGAAGGCTCTCTATCTGGGTCAATATCTGAAACAGCGCTATCGGATTCAAGATTTTCAGGAGTTGAAACCGGGCGAAGATGTGGTTGAGGCATTTCTACGCAATCAAGGCGGCGATCGCGATCATTTCTCAACGGCATTAACGCTAATGTTGCGATCGATTGGAGTTCCGGCTCGATTAGTCGCGGGCTTTGCACCTGGAGAATTCAATCCGTTTACGGGGCTGTATATTGTTCGCAATACGGATGCTTATGCGATTACAGAGATTCAAGTGCCGCGATCGGGTTGGTTTACGATCGATCCGATTCCTGGACATGAGTTAATTCCGCCTTCGGTAGAGGAGTATCAGCCGTTTAGCTTGGTGCAACGGTTTTGGAGTTGGGTGGCAGGATGGTTGCCTTCTCCGGTTACGGCTTGGTTTGCTGAGATTTTCAAAATTGTCAGAACTACGCTCTCTGGGTTCTTCGGTTTGCTGAATCAGGGCTTATCAGGTTTCTTTCAGGCTTCGATTATTTTGTTTAGTCTTGGATTCTTGGGTTGGCTGAGTGTGCAGGGCTGGCAAAGATGGCGACAGTACCAGCGCATGCAGCGCTTGCGACCGATGGAGCGGCTTTATCAGAATATGCTGAACCAGTTAGCAAAGCAGGGCTTTCAGAAACATTCTGCTGAGACTCCATTGGAGTATGCGCGACAGGCAAAGCGAACTCAACAACCGGATCGGGCTGCTGTGATTGAAGAAATTTCTCAGGCTTATGTGAGTTGGCGCTATGGTCGAGTGGTGCCAGATTTGCCGGAGTTGCAGCGGAAGTTGAAGGAGGTGATGAAACGGCGATCGCGGCGTTAGTAAATAATTGTGCTGAACGACTCGCTTCTCTCGTAATAAAACGCACCCTACAATAAGTAAAGCCCTCTCACCGACGAATTTTCTCAATGGTACGTGCTGTTAATGTTTTCGTTTCTTATTCGCATGAGGATGAGCCGCTTAGGGCAGAACTGGGGAAGCATTTGAGTTCGTTGCGGCGGAGTCGTGCGATCGCGGAATGGCACGATCGTAAAATTGATGCGGGGGCGGAGTGGGCGAAGGAAATCGATCGGAATCTCAAATCTGCTGATGTGATTTTGTTGCTGATTAGTCCGGCGTTTATTCATTCTGACTATTGCTCTAGTGTGGAGTTGACGCAGGCGATGGAGCAGCATGAGGCGGGGACGGCTTGTGTGATTCCGATTATTTTGCGCGCTTGTGATTGGGAAAATGAGCCGTTTGCGAAGTTGCAGGCGTATCCGAAGAATGCGAAGCCTGTGACGAGTTCGGAAAATCGAGATGAGGCGTTTCTGGATATTGTGCGTGGGGTGCGGGGTGCGGTTCAGCGAATTGCAGAACGGTTGTCAGAGAGTTCGACTTCAGAAGAGGTGGGTCGAGAGACGGACGCGATCGTGCAAGAGATTGTCGAGTCGGGACAGGGAGAGGATCAGTATCGAGAAGAGGTTTTGTTTGTTCTGAGTCAGGATGGGGGAGAGATTTCGTCTGAGAGTCGGATTGTGCTGGAGATTTCGCGCAAGAGTTTTCAGCTTTCTGAGGAGCGAGCAAAAGCGCTTGAAGCTGAAGTGATTCGTCCGTTTCAGGAGTTTCGAGAAGCAGCGATCGCACTGATCAAGCCTCAAGGATCAGTCACACCGAGAATTCAATCACTTCTCGATCGAGCGCAACAGAGATTAAATCTGAGCGATGCAGATGCGGCGGCAATCATTGAAAATGTTCTGGCTTCGATCTCAGAACCTGTGATTGTTGTTCCTCCGAAGCCATCGCTGCCAACTTTTAGCTTTGAAGTGATTACGGTCAACGATCGAGGACAGGAAATCGATCGTCATCAAAGTCAAGCGAGTTACCGTCGAGAACAACTCGCGAAAGGTGTCTTTCTCGATATGGTTGCGATTCCAGGTGGAACCTTTTGGATGGGCGCGGCAGAGGGAGAGTTAAAAGCAGAAAATAGCGAGAAACCTCGGCATCAAGTTACAATCGAGCCTTTTTTCATGGGTAAGTACGCAGTGACTCAGGCGCAATGGAAAGTGATCGCTCAATTACCCAAAATCAATCGAGATCTCAACCCAGATCCGTCCCAGTTCAAGGGCAATAATCGACCCGTTGGGCGAATTCTTTGGGATGACGCGATCGAGTTTTGCGATCGATTAACTCGGAAAACGGGGGAGCTATACCGATTACCAAGCGAAGCTGAATGGGAATATGCGTGTCGAGCTGGAACGACGACCCTGTTTCATTTTGGAGAGACGATCACGCCTGACTTGGTAAACTATAACGGCAGTTCCACCTATGCGAAGGCAGCGAAAGGGAAGTATCGTAAAACCACAATCGAGGTAGGAAGTTTTCCTCCGAATGCATTTGGGCTGTATGACATGCACGGGAATGTGAGGGAATGGTGTGCTGATCCGTGGCATGACAGCTATACAAATGCGCCTGCAGATGGTCGTGTTTGGGAAGTGGAAAGCGATCGAGAGAACAACCTCAGAGTGCTGCGTGGCGGCTCCTGGGTCAATAATCCATGGATTTGTCGCTCTGCCTCTCGCTACGATATTGCTGCGGGGACGTGCTCCGACCTCATCGGTTTTCGTGTTGTCTGTCTTGCGCCTAGGACTTCTTAATCTCTACTCTTTGATTCTTTTGCTTTTTCACCTAATGTAATACCAGAAGTCTTCGCACTTTGAGGGAAAGCGATCTTCTTATGGTTAAGCTCATGGGCTTCTTGCTCAGTTCCTAAAGTGTGGGACACTCTTTATGCAGTTAGCTAATTCTTACTTCTAAAATGCAACGATTCCAACACGTTAAGCAGCAATGGCAGACGGTAAAGTTAGGGTATCGCTTCATGCAAATTGTGAAGGCTCCCTATGGAGATTTTGCAGAAATTGGACGACTTGCTCAAGAAATTCATGATCCAAAGAGTTTACAAAAAGTAGTTGAGTTTCTCTCTCAGACTTCTCAAGGGCAGCAGGCACTTCAGGAGCGCCCCCGATTGGGCAGTGTTGATCTGCAAAAACTCCATCAGTTACCAGCACATACGCTGGGCTACATCTATGCTGATCATATGTTGAAGAATAGTTTCTCGCCTCCTAATTCTCAGCAGATTGCTGATAACCCTTACACTTTTTTGGGCGCACACTTAGGCGAAACTCATGATATCTGGCACATTGTTACTGGATTTGACACAAACAAAGCAGGAGAAATCGCGCTCCAAGCATTCTATATCGCCCAAATTTATCCCTCGCAATTCTGGATCGTGATGCTGTGCAAGAATTTGCTCAAGACCGCATTAGAAGATCTGGATTTATGTAGTCAACATATGGATGCGCTTGTCACTGGATGGCTGTTAGGTAAGCAAGCTCGTCCTTTGTTTGGAATAGATTGGAAAACGTTATGGGAACTCCCTTTAACGACTATTCAATCTGAACTTAACCTACAGAATAAGCAGTTTGATAGATTAGCGAGTCTCTCAGGATAATCAGAATTATTGCTCTAGCAATCTATGTAGTTGGCTTGAATAGTATCGACGTTTGAATAGATACGATAAGTTTCTGTCCGAAACTCGGAAGCGGTTATTTACGCCGCTTCCGTATGCCTCTGTTACGGTCGGTATAATCTCTCACTTCTGAGGCATCCTCTTAGCAATCAGTAAATAGGTTACACCCACTGCAAAATGGTATTTTCGTGGGCAAGATGCCCACTCCACAAAGAATCTAGCTGAGAGTTGCTGCTGAGAGTAGTTCAGTCTGCTTTGCAATAGTCGGAATTCCTGCCAGATCTAGAATTTCTGGAATTAAGTCTTCGCGCTTCACTGCCATCATATGCACACCCTGACAGGCCTCTTTTGCAAGTTTGACTTGCTCAGCCGCAATTACCATTCCTTCGCGTAAAGGATCAGAAGCTTTTTCTAAGCGATCGATAATATGGTCTGGAATATTCACACCCGGCACAGCTCGATTAATAAACCGCGCATTTTTTGCTGACTTCAGTAAGAAAATTCCAGCTAACACAGGCTTATTGCACCCTGCGGCGATCTCGTTCATAAATTTATCCAATCGCTCAAAATCAGTAATCAACTGACTCTGGAAAAACTGTGCCCCTGCTTGTATTTTCCGCTCAAATCGTCTCTGTAACCCTGACCAACTCGCACATTGTGGATCAACTGCTGCACCAACAAACAGATCCGTCTCTCCATCCGTCAATTCTTTATCGTTCCAATCACTGCCGCCATTGAGCTTACTAATCATCTGCAACAAGCGCACTGATTCAAGCTCAAACACCGCCTTCGACTCAGGATGATCCCCTGCTTTTAACGGATCACCTGTTAAGGCTAAAACGTTACGAATTCCCAAAGCATGAGCACCCAGGAGATCCGCTTGTAGCCCGATCGCATTTCTATCTCGACAAGCAACTTGATAAACAGGCTCAATCCCTTGCTGCAAAAGCAATGCTGCCGAAACGAGCGAAGACATCCGCATCACAGCCCGGCTGCCATCTGTAATATTGACCGCATGTACTCTTCCCTTAAGCACTTGTGCCATCTGCACCATATGAGTTGGATCAGTGCCTTTGGGAGGCGCAACTTCAGCAGTGACAAGAAATTCGCCATTTCGAGCGGCTGTACGGAACGCAGAAAGCGGGGCGTGACCGAGGGGCTGTGAGATTTGAGGATAGGTCATGAGCAACGATCGTTAAAAGTGCAACTTCTTGACTAGCGTATCGGGGAACGTTGAGAGGTTTGAAGTTTTTTCGCGAAACTTTTACAGAATCGGCAAGAAAATCGAGCGTAATTAAATCTTTACACAATACTTACACTAAAAAGGATTGCATCTGTTTTGTATAAAAAGTACCGAGACCGATCCGAAATCCTTCGTACTGCGACGATCTAACGCAAATGGTAAAAGCCGTATTTTCACTAAATAATCTTCGGCTTGCCCCTTCTATTTACTCAGTTTATACTGGCAGCCTGGAAAAAACATGAGTTTATCCCCAGTATAAAATGTAATATTTTGCATAATTTCTACTCAGGTCATCTACTGAAGCCTATCTGCAAATCGAGATGCCTTGGCAGGTCAAAGCCAAGCGAAGTCTCTGAAAGACTGAGTGAAAAGTTTGATTCGAGAAATCAGTCAAATTTTTGCGGACTTTAGGATTGATGAAACAAGTCTCAAACAATCTCGCCTCATGTTTTCATCGCAGTCCTAAATTTGGTTGTGAAATGGGGGAAGGGGGCAATTTTCTTCACTTCCCCATTCCCCCAACTTGCAAGATCTGATAAATCAAACAGCAGTGTGATGTGCAGTTGCAGTTCTTTAACTAGGAAGCGTATACCCCATTGCTTTTTTCACTTTGTTCAAAGTTTGGTTCGCGACTTCAGAAGCTTTCTCTCTTCCCGATCGTAGAACAGACTCTAAGTAGCTTTGATCGGCTCGAATTGCGTGATATTTTTCTTGAATCGGTTGAAGCGCCGCGATCGCGGTTTCCGTCAACAGGGGTTTAAATTGTCCCCAACCCATGTCTTTGCACTCTGCTGCGACTTCATCCTTGGGTTTGCCAGAGAGCAACATATACAGCGTGAGTAAGTTGTTGCATTCTGGACGCTCTGGATTGCCGAATTCTAGACCTCGAACTGGGTCAGTTTTGCAGCGTTTGATTTTGTTTTGAATCACATCCGGCGGATCGAGCAGATTCAGGCGGCTCAGTTCGGACGGGTCAGATTTTGACATTTTCTTGGTGCCATCGGTCAGACTCATCACCCGCGCGCCATCGGCTCGGATCAGAGGATTGGGACGTTTGAGCACCGGAGCTTCAGGAGTCGCGAATTTGAAATTAAAGCGATCGACTAAATCGCGCGTTAATTCCAAATGCTGTTTTTGATCTTCGCCCACTGGGACTTTATCCGGCTCATACAGCAAGATGTCTGAAGCCATCAAAACCGGATAAGTCAATAAGCCTGTGCCGACATCTTGTCCTTGTTTGATGCGCTTTTCTTTGAACTGGATCATGTCTTCGAGCCAGTTGAGCGGAGTAATGCAGCTTAAGAGCCATGCGAATTCAGCATGAGCAGGGACATGAGATTGAACAAAAATGGTTGTGTGTTCTAAATCAAGTCCGCACGCAAGATAGAGTGCCGCAACTTCGTAAGTGTTTTCTGCCAGCGTTGTACGATCGTGCGGGACGGTAATAGCGTGCAAATCAGCAAGGAAAAAATAGTTGTCGTACTGGTTTTGCCCTTCGACCCAGTTACGAATGGCTCCCAAATAGTTGCCAAGATGAAGATTTCCGGTGGTTTGAACGCCAGAAAGAACACGCTGCTTAGTCATACAATTAGAATTAGTCGCCCGTCGTTACTCAATGAATTTAGCAAACTCTTGGCGACTAAATCCTGATTTTTTGGCTAATCTGCAATTCAGACTTACCGCGTCGCTGTCGCAGCTAGAGCAGGTTGCAAAATCCGATCGATTTCTTGTAATTCTGCTGCACTCAACGTCACATCAGAAGCCGCTGCATTATCTTCCACTTGCTCAGGACGACTCGCCCCAATAATTGCACCTGTTACTTGCTGATCTCGTAACACCCAAGCGAGAGCCAACTGTGCCATCGAGATATTGAGTTCTTCCGCGATCGCGCTCAAATCCTGCACCGCGCTCAAAATCTGATCGTTGAGAAAATCTCCCATAAATCCATTCATCTGGCTATTTGCTGCACGCGAATCTTGAGGTGGAGCTTCACCCGGCTTGTACTTTCCGGTCAATACTCCTTGAGCAAGCGGCGACCAAACAATCTGTCCAATTCCGTTGGCAGCACATAAAGGAAAGACTTCCGCTTCGGGCTTCCGCCATAGCATCGAGTACTGAGGCTGGCTCGAAACAAACTTCGCCACATTCGGAAGATTTAAAGCGGCTTGAATCTGAGATGGACTCCACTCGCTAAAGCCAATGTAGCGAGCTTTCCCCTGTTGAACGACTTCGGTTAAAGCCGTCATCGTTTCTTCTAAAGGAGTGTTCTCGTCATAGCGATGACATTGATAGAGATCGACGTAATCCGTTTTCAAGCGCTGAAGCGACGCATCAATTTGTTTGCGAATTTGAGCGGCAGACAATCCTTGATCCGTATCGGACATGGGAAAGTACACTTTAGTTGCTAGCACGTAGGAAGACCGATCGATCCCCTGTAAAACTTCTCCCAAAAACGATTCGGCTGATCCTCTACCATAGACATTCGCCGTATCGATAAAGTTAATCCCAACGTCAAAAGCTTTATGCACACAAGCTTCAGCATTTTGTCGCTCAACTCCGCCGCTATAAGTGAGCCAAGAACCTAGAATAATTTCTGAAACATTGAGATCGCTATCTCCTAACCTACGATATTTCATAATGATTTCCTTTTCATCAAACCGAACCATATTAGAAGGTATTTTGTTTTGCCTCCTCTATCGGATGGTTAGTCTACCCAATTTTCAATTCTTAAGCCTGGAAATTGGCGAAAATGCCGTATGTTGCGAGTCACTAATATGGCTCGATTTGCAAGCGTAATACTCGCAATGAGTAAATCAGCACGACCAATTTTTCTGAGATTACGGAGTGCAACAAGTTGCTCAAACTGTTCTGCTGCTGCCTGATTAAATGGAACAACTAGAATTTGTGACAGCAAAGCTTCAGTTTCGGAAAAAAGATTTTGAGCGCGGAGTAATTCTGTTCCTGTTGTTGCTTTGAGGATGTAATCGATCCTTCCGCGCAACATTTCAGCTTTTGTGACGATCGTGGTTCCAGTATCCGGATCACCCACAGTTCTAAATCGTTCTGCAACTTTAATATTGCCTGCATATAGGTGAGTCAGCGTATCGGTGTCCAATAGATACATTTAAGCGTCCGGGTTCTCATCAACTTCTGGACGACCTCGATCGCGATAAATCGAATCTCTCAGTTCAGCAAGAGTTTCATCATGAGCCAGCGCACCAATTTGCTGAAGGAGTGCGGTGTGACTGTTTGGTGTTCGGAGCCAGTCGTCGATCGCAGATTTGAGAAACCGCCATTCATTTTCAATATTTCGCCCTGGCAAACTGCCTTGCATTGCTTGGCGTTCAATCACTTCTGGAGAGAGACGTAGATAGTCGGCAGCTTCTTCAAGTGTCAGAACTTCAGTTGAGGCAGCAATAACCATAGAGTTTGTTCACATCAGCGATGATTGAATTTTAGCGCTTTGTGTTAAGTATGATCATCGTTCAATCTTCCCTCCTTCTCGATCTCGTCTGAAAAACAGAAACAGCCGCTCCAATGCCAGAAGCACCTGCTGCTATAGCAATGTTTATAAAATAACGCTGATCTGCCTCCCTAGAATACTGATACACCATAGTACTCACACCAATCGAAATAATCGCTGAACTTAGTCCTAAATATTGGCGAATTCGATTTTGTGTCCATTGTGTGTCCTCAGCTTTTCGACTTGCATGAATGTACTCTCGCTGTAGATAAGTAGGCTGTGGCATTGTATCTTCACAGGTCAGCCATGTCTCAGCCTCTTTCAAGCTAGCGCCTGTTAGTAAAAAGCTTGAATTACGCGATCGACTATCCCATTCGATCGCTCGTTCCAACAAGCGCGTATGGGTCCGAACGTAATCTAAATCTAAATCGATCGCCGCTATCAGATTTTTAAATGCCGAGTCAAAATCATCAGTATTTCGTAGAAAGAGCCAATTCAGTCGCATCAGCGCAGGATGCACATCAGTTGGATCAAAACCATCACGAACAATAACAGGAATAATCCGCTTGTTGTGTTCTACAGCATGAGAGAGTTCTTGAACACAGACTCTAGAAGCAAGTGAATCAGGGCTTAAGAGAAAAACAAAAGTATCAGAACTTGCGATGCCCCGCTCAATTTCCTGCCACCAATCGGCTGTGATTGGAATATCATTCCAGTCTATCCATGTGTTACGTCCTACTGTCTGTAAAGCATGATGGAGACGTTGAGTAATTTCTCTATCTCTACGTGAGTAGCAAAGATAAACTGTCCCTAAACTCCCATCAAACTGTCGAGCAATTTCTGCTTCTTGGTGACTCGGACGAGATTCGATTTGCTTGGCTTGCTCTCTTTGAACACTTTGCTGACTGATATCGATAAACTCCATCATGACTTCAAAATCTGGAGAATATCGTGTTGCCCAAGCTGCATTCACTTTCTCTCGAATTAACCACTTTGAAGCATTATCAAACTCTATACCCTTCAGTGGATAATCAATTTCCCCCTGGTTGTACTGTAAAGCTCGATCGACTAATCTCAAGTAAGTTCGAGCTGATTCTGCTTCTCGATCAACCCAAGCCCGCAATCGCTCCCAAACTCGAATCAAACTCTCATGGGAAATATCTAAAACAGAAGCTTCAGTCAAAGGTTCATTTTCAGGTGGCATGAGAAACGATCGACCTGTCGCACGAAATTCTTCAATCACAAATTTAACTGCTTCCAAAGACGCGTCTTCCTCACAAATTCCAGCAACAACCGCATAAGCCTCTTCTAAAGTAACTAAGCGTCGAATCCCTCGCCCATCTTGTCCCTTCTCAGTCAAGCAGCGAAACAGAATTTCAGCAAAGCGTTGTTGCTGGGTTGAAAGGGCTTGATAAATCTCATCTGCATGATTTGAAAGCGCTTTTGACATGCTTCCAATCGCTTCATAATGCTGAACATCGATCGACTCACCTCTCTCACGATGCTGTATCCAATAATCCCAAGTTCGCATCAGAGCATGTTGTAAAATCGGTAGCTGATCTGGATTATCCCCGACATCATTGAGCAATCTTCCGACTAATCGAGGTGAAATCTCGCCACTGCCAACTTTGATCGGGGACTCGATCGCCATTCTCAAATGATCGCGGGTCAGTCGCGGAATCAAATACTGACTATCATTCAAGGCATCTGGCAAATCTCGAAATTGGGCACAGTCACCTAAAAAGTCAGATCGCATTGTTAACACAATATAGATAGGTAATGCTTCCTGTCGAATTGCTTCTAGAAGCAATTTCACAAAAGCTGCTGCTTGATCGGCTGAATTCTCAATTAATGGATTGCGCTTAAAGCGGAATAGCTCCTCAAACTGATCGACTACAATCAGTAAATTTTCACCTTCTGACATTCGAGCTTGCTGCACTGCTTCAACCAGTCCTAGTGCTCCACGTCGCAATACTGTTTCAGTGATAATTGTTTGGATTGGAGCATCTTCGCTGTCTGAGCCAAAGACATCGACATGATTCAGCGCTTTAGCAAGTTCTGCGATCGGATTATTGCCCGGACGCATGATCGCAACGCGCCATTGTGAGCCTGCTTGTGCCATGTAACCGCTATATAGTGCAGGAAGCAATCCCGCCCGGACTAGCGAAGATTTACCACTGCCAGAAGTTCCGACAACCGCTAAGAAACGTCGATCGCGTAAACGTCGGAGTAAGTTATCAATCTGGTCTTCTCGACCGAAAAATAGGTGATTCTCGTCGGGTTGAAACGATCGTAAGCCAGGAAACGGATTGGTTAGAACTTGAGCTTCGAGCATAGTCACTGTCCCCTATCTTACTTTCGTAATAAAAGCATTGAAGCCATCGAAACTATCAATCACTTCAGCTTCACGAGTGCGTAATCTGCGCCGATTCGTCTCCGAACAAGATTCTGCAACAAAAACCGCTTTGTGGAGTAACGGTTGCGATCGTCCATAGCCGAGAACTTTTCGTAAATCATTCAGCTTCATTTGCAACCAGTTCCAGTTCGTCTTACTGCTGTAGTAAATTACTACAGCATCGCAACTTCTCAGTTGATCGCAGTGATACTCTCGAAGCTCTGTCTCGTCTCCATCTAACAGACTGGGAATAACTTCCAGTCCTTGCTCGTAGATGTAGTCTTCGATTTGAAGAGTGTGATCAGCATCCGCACGATCGTAGATCAAATAAACTCGCTTAAATTCGCTCTCTGATTGGGGTTGAGTTTGAGAATGAGGCGGTGGATTGAGCCGATCTTGAATGCGAGTTTTGAAATCTTCTAACCCTGTGCGGGAAAATTCTGGATCATTCTGCATCAACTCCAGAAATTCCAGTTGACGCGGTTCCTCAATTTGCAATTCACTGGGCATCCAACTCAGTGCAACGAATTGAGAGTTTGCTTGCTGATGCTGAACTGCTAATTCATACTGCAACTGAATCAACGACCGATCAGCCTCTTCAGGAATTGTGCCGTAAGATTTACCAATCAAATGAATCGACAATTTACACTGCTGTAAGCTCTCTTTCACTTGTTTCTCTAAGTCTGGATAATAGGACGGCAATGGCTGATCAGGGAGAACTTTATATCCTCGTTGCTTAAGCTCTCGACGGACATTATCCCATTCCTCTCTCAAGTCATAACTACTTTGAGCGAGATAAATGCTGATATTTTTGGTCGGCGGTGCTGGCAGCGGATCTGCTGAATCGATTAAGTCTTCTAAGAGCTGCTTAATATCTTGAGCGAGATCCAGTAACCGATTGAAATACAGGATCGCCGCCTTCTCACCGAAGATACGACTGAATGGATTCAGTTTCCCTTGGACATCGCGATCGAAAAACTCATACCCCAAGAAACCCTGAATTTCTTTCGGCTGTTGCTCTAAGTCGATCGGCATTTTGATGACTTTGAAAATTCGTCCTTTATTGCCTCTGCGAATCCCTCCATTCTGCTCAGCAGCTTCGCAAAACGCTTTCAGTTCTTTGAGACACCATTCAGACTGAACATAGCGCGGCGACACAACTGAGACTAAAAGTGCAACAGTTGGGAACTGCTCAACAATTTCGTCTGCAAAATAATCATTTCCTTGCAATTTTGGATCTCGCCAAATGCTTGGTCTTTTGCCCCAAAGCTGATGCAAAACTCGCTGAAGGTCGCGATCAAACTCTGTGACCCATTCTGAGCCACCTAATTCCATGTTATCGACATGGGCGTAGCTGATAAATATATGATTATCAAATCCCATTCAGAGGCTGCAACAAAATTTACTTAAATCCCCTGAATTCTACTGTATTTCTCTCAGCAGGAATAGAGTTGCTTAAAATAACGCCAAAATATGAAACGATTGAAAAGAATCAATTTCTGCATCGGCAATGTTTGAAAGCTTTTTACCGTCGGAAGTCTCCCAACTCACTGAAGAAACCTCGATCGCGCTAGCCCGCCAAATTCGGCGCGCTCCCATTCCAACTTCAATCAGCTTGGAACCGATTGAAACCGCATACGTGCATCAAGGCGAAGGCGGAATCCCAATTCTCTTACTCCACGGTTTTGATAGTTCAGTATTTGAATTTCGGCGATTGCTTCCTCGGCTTGCAAGCCATCATGACACTTGGATTGTTGATTTACTCGGATTTGGGTTTACCGATCGCCCAATCAATACGCCATTCAGCCCAGAAGCCATCAAAACGCATCTCTATGATTTTTGGAAGGAGAAGATTGCGCGTCCTGTAGTTTTAGTCGGTGCATCAATGGGAGGCGCTGCTGCGCTCGACTTTGCCCTAACTTATCCTGAAACAGTTGCACAACTGGTCTTACTCGATAGTGCAGGTTTTGCGGCTGGCCCTGCAATCGGTAAATTTCTGATTCCCCCGCTCGGCTATCTAGCAACTGAATTTCTCAGAAAACCGAATGTGCGGCGCAGTGTCAGTTTGAAAGCATATTGTGATGCGAGCTTTGTCACGGAAGATGCTGAACTCTGTGCTGCATTGCATCTTAAACTCTCTCGCTGGAATGAAGCTTTAATTGCTTTTACCAAGAGCGGCGGCTATAACTTTTTGAGCAATAAAATCTCTCAAATCGCTTGTCCTACCTTGATTCTCTGGGGTGACTCTGACCAAATTTTAGGCACAAAAGATGCAAAAAAATTTGAAAGCGCGATCGCGAACAGTCAGCTGATCTGGATCGAGCAATGTGGACATGTTCCCCACCTTGAAAAACCAGAAATTACTGCTCAACACATCCTTGATTTTGTGGCGTAATGAAAACTGGCATAAGTGATTCGCTCTTTCAAAGCTTGACCTCGCACAATCAAGCCACAAGCTTTGAAGGTATCGTGCGATGTCTGCATATTTAAGTTTTGCTTTCTCGATCGTGGCACTCGTTTTGCTTTGCTTCGGTGGATTACAATGGCTAAACATTCCAACGGGAAGCTTTCTAGATTGGGTCATTGGAGTTGCTATTTTTGGCTGGTTAGTGGTGATTGTCACGGTTCCTTGGAACATTCACTTTGCAGCAAGAGAAGCGATCGCAGAAGCAGAATTTTCAACGGATGCAAATATCTCAGTTGATCCTGCTCAAATCAACTATCTCAGACAGGTACAATCTCGCTCGCTCTGGGTTGTACTTGTGCTGCATGGGCTGTCTGCACTGGCTTTGTATGCACTCGCGATCGCGGAAATTACGCCGGTTGGCTATATCGGCTCAGGTGCAGCTTTACTCCTGACTGGATTACGTCCTGCAATTCAAACCTATCGCTACTTTGCTTTTCGGATTGCAACCCTACGCGAACAATTCAAATATCCCCGTGAAGATGTCCTAGAACTTCGCAACCGCCTGATTACGCTAGAAAGTACAGCTGAGCGGTTAGAAACTCAATTCGATGCCGAGAATCCTAGTTCTTGGGTGGCGACTCAACAGCGAGAAATGCTTGCACTGCGCCAAGATTTGACTCGCATCGCATCGCTTCAAGAAGAGTTGCGATCGACAAATCAAGCCGATCACGAACGACTCTCTCGTGAAGCTCGACAAGCGATCGCACAAATTACAGCGGACGGACAATTTTTAGAACATGTTCGAGAAATTATTCGCTTTTTTAAGTCTGCATAAGCAAGGCGATTTTAGTCAGGGCTTGCCGCTCCATTGCTATATTCCTCTAGTGATGAGGCAAATCGATTTGCCTAGAGCATGAGAAACATATCACTGAAGCCTTTCGGATAAGATTAGATTTGGGGGTCAGAAGACTCGTTTGATCTTAGATCTGCTAATAAGAGATTGATTCGTTCTGCTACATCTGCTCTTCCTTCTGCTGGAGCATCGCGGAGAAAGACATCAATAATAAACCAGCGACATAGGAGCGGATCGACTGACACGAGATGCAGGATCACCTGATTGAGAACCTCGGTGAGAAGTCCATCCGGCAGACGACGCAGTTCATTGCGAATGACGATCGCTTCTTCTAGATTTTGGCTCTGACCTACTTTCAATACAGCTTTGACGACAGACTCGACTAAATGATTGAAATCTTCGGCACTGGGTTCTTGATTAAATGACTGACCTTTCAAAAGAGAATTCCTTTACTAATGTTAAATGAGTAAGACCTACAATCCAAGCAATGAATTTAGCGGAGTGCTAAGCAAAGCACTATACTACGCCCGCGTTAAAATAGGTTGATAGCTGTGTATTATCTTCTATCTAAAGATAGAAAGCAGCAAAGATTACCTCCATTGGTAGAAGCCATTCATAGATATAGAAGACGGATAATGAGTCCGAATATGTCTCTGGTATTGGATTGAAGCAGAGAAAATTCTGACTTTGGCTTAAACTACCCGTTCACTTTGCTATGACAACCGCACCTCTCACCAGCGAATCAGATAATCTTGATCTTCAGCAGCTTCTCAGAACACTGATTGAAGTAAAAAGGGGCAATTTCTCTGTCCGAATGCCGATCGATCAAACTGGAATTGCAGGAAAAATTGCCGATACGCTCAATGACATCATCGAGATGAATGAGCAAATGGCAACCGAGCTAGAACACATCAGCACTGTGGTTGGCAAAGAAGGAAAAATTAGTGAACGAGCTACGATCGACAATGCGCGCGGCGCTTGGAAGGCATCGATCGGCTCTGTGAATACGCTGATTACCGACTTAGTACAGCCGATGACTGAGACGACACGAGTGATTCGGGCAGTCGCAACCGGAAATTTAACCCAAACGATCGCGACTGAGATTGATGGTAGACCTCTACAAGGAGAATTTCTGCAATCCGCTCAAATCGTCAATACAATGGTCGATCAGCTCAATTCCTTTGCGTCAGAAGTGACGCGAGTGGCGCGGGAAGTCGGAACCGAAGGCATGTTGGGCGTGCAGGCAGATGTGCCCGGAGTTGCGGGTACATGGAAAGATTTGACCGATAGCGTCAACTCGATGGCGGGCAATCTCACAGCACAGGTGCGGAACATTGCCGAAGTAACCACAGCCGTGGCAAATGGGGATCTCTCGAAGAAAATTACCGTCGATGTCAAAGGTGAAATTCTAGAGTTGAAAAACACGATCAATACAATGGTCGATCAACTCAATTCCTTTGCGTCAGAAGTAACGCGAGTGGCGCGGGAAGTGGGAACCGAAGGCAAACTTGGAGTGCAAGCAGATGTTCGAGGGGTTGCAGGGACGTGGAAAGATTTGACTGATAGCGTCAACTCGATGGCAGGCAATCTGACCGCACAGGTGCGGAACATTGCTGAAGTGACCACAGCCGTGGCAAATGGGGATCTCTCGAAGAAAATTACCGTCGATGTCAAAGGTGAAATTCTGGAGTTAAAAAACACTGTTAACACAATGGTGGATCAGCTTAATTCTTTTGCTTCGGAAGTAACACGGGTAGCACGAGAAGTAGGAGCAGAAGGAAAGCTTGGCGGTCAAGCACAGGTCAAAGGCGTTGCAGGTACGTGGAAAGATCTCACGGACAGCGTGAACTTTATGGCGGGAAGCTTAACTGCACAAGTGCGGAACATTGCCGAAGTAACCACAGCCGTGGCAAATGGGGATCTCTCGAAGAAAATTACCGTCGATGTCAAAGGCGAGATTTTAGAGCTGAAAAACACCATCAATATCATGGTGGATCAGCTTAATTCTTTTGCTTCGGAAGTAACGCGGGTGGCGCGAGAAGTCGGAACAGAAGGGAAGTTAGGCGTGCAAGCTCAAGTGCGTGGCGTTGCCGGAACTTGGAAAGATCTCACCGACAGTGTGAACTTCATGGCAGGTAATTTGACTGCACAGGTCAGAAATATTGCTGAAGTTACTACAGCTGTGGCAAATGGTGATCTCTCGAAGAAGATTACCGTCGATGTCAAAGGTGAAATTCTCGAACTGAAGAACACGATCAACACCATGGTGGATCAGCTCAGTTCATTTGCGTCAGAAGTGACGCGGGTGGCGCGAGAAGTGGGTTCCGAAGGCAAACTTGGAGTACAAGCAGATGTTCGAGGGGTTGCGGGTACGTGGAAAGATCTCACCGACAGTGTGAACTTCATGGCAGGGAGTTTAACTGCACAAGTGAGAAACATTGCAGCCGTGACGACGGCGGTCGCAAATGGTGATCTCTCGAAGAAAATTACCGTCGATGTCAAAGGTGAAATTCTAGAGTTGAAAAATACCGTCAATACAATGGTTGATCAACTTAACTCATTTGCTTCTGAAGTCACACGAGTGGCGCGGGAAGTGGGTTCCGAAGGCAAACTCGGAGTACAAGCAGAAGTTAAGGGTGTTGCTGGAACTTGGAAAGATCTCACCGACAGCGTGAACTTTATGGCGGGAAGCTTAACCGCACAGGTGAGAAATATTGCTGAAGTTACAACGGCGGTCGCAAATGGCGACTTGTCAAAGAAAATTACGGTCGATGTCAAAGGCGAGATTTTGGAGTTGAAAAACACGATCAATACGATGGTGGATCAGCTCAATTCGTTTGCTTCGGAAGTCACACGAGTCGCGCGAGAAGTGGGTACTGAAGGAAAGTTAGGTGTGCAAGCCTATGTCCGAGGTGTGGGTGGTACTTGGAAAGATTTGACCGATAACGTCAATTTGATGGCAGGCAATCTCACAGCACAGGTACGGAACATTGCAGAAGTCGCAACTGCGATCGCGAATGGCAATCTCTCTAAAAAGATCACCGTTGATGTCAAAGGAGAAATTCTCGATCTGAAAAACACCATCAATACAATGGTCGATCAATTGAGTTCCTTTGCTTCTGAAGTGACGCGGGTTGCTCGTGAAGTGGGCACTGAAGGGAAGTTAGGCGGTCAAGCGCAAGTCGTTGGAGTCGCTGGAACCTGGAAAGATTTGACTGATAACGTCAATTCGATGGCAAGCAATCTCACAGCACAAGTGCGAGGTATTGCACGAGTGGTAACTGCGGTTGCGAATGGAAACTTGAAACTGAAGTTAATGCTTGATGCCAAAGGTGAAATCGAAACGTTAGCTGACACGATCAACGAAATGATTGATACGTTGGCAACGTTTGCAGAACAAGTGACTACCGTTGCGCGAGAAGTTGGAAGTGAAGGCAAACTGGGAGGACAGGCGAAAGTTCCGGGGGCATCAGGAACGTGGCGCGATTTGACCGACAACGTGAATGAACTTGCAGCGAATCTAACAACGCAAGTAAGAGCGATCGCTGAAGTTGCAACGGCGGTCACGAAGGGAGATTTAACGCGATCGATTTCTGTTGAAGCCAAAGGAGAAGTCGCGGTTCTCAAAGACAACATCAACCAGATGATCGCCAACTTGCGCGAAACGACGCAAAAGAACACCGAACAAGACTGGCTCAAAACCAACTTGGCGAAGTTCACGCGAATGCTACAAGGTCAGCGCGATTTAGAAACCGTCTCCAAACTGATTTTGTCAGAATTGGCTCCCTTAGTATCGGCACAGCACGGAGTCTTCTATTTGATGGAAGCGAGCGAAAATCGTGCATCTTATCTCAAACTCCTCAGCACCTATGCTTATCGAGAGCGCAAGCACTTAGGAAACCGTTTCCAACTCGGAGAAGGGCTGATCGGACAATGTGCGTTAGAGAAAGAGCGCATTTTGCTGACTGAAGTACCGCCTGAATACATCACCATTAGTTCGGGATTGGGCGAAGCGGCTCCGTTAAATGCAGTTGCACTACCTGTGTTATTTGAAGGACAGGTAACAGCGGTGATCGAACTTGCTTCATTCTCTCGGTTTAGCGATATTCACTTAACTTTCTTCGATCAGTTGACCGAAAGTATTGCGATCGTCCTCAATACGATCGCGGCGAGTATGCGCACCGAAGAACTCCTCAAACAGTCGCAATCTTTGGCAGAAGAACTCCAAAGTCAACAGAAAGAACTCACAGAAACTAATCAACGATTAGAACAACAAGCACAATCGCTGAAAGCTTCTGAAGAACTCCTGAAAAACCAACAAGAGCAACTCCAACAAACCAATGAAGAACTCCAGGAAAAAGCTGAACTATTAGCCGTGCAAAACCGGGAAGTAGAACGCAAAAACCAAGAGATTGAACATGCGCGTCGATCGCTAGAAGAAAAAGCCGAACAACTTGCCTTAAGTTCTAAATACAAGTCTGAGTTTCTGGCGAATATGTCCCACGAGTTGCGAACGCCGCTCAATAGTTTATTAATCCTGGCTCGTCTCTTTGCCGACAACACGGAGAACAACCTCACGGATAAGCAGATCGAGTATGCTCGCACCATCTATTCTTCTGGAAATGACTTGCTCGGACTGATCAATGACATTCTCGACCTCGCGAAAATCGAATCGGGAACAATGTCGCTCGATCCAGAACCCATGTCATTTACTGACCTGCGAAATCATCTCGATCGCACCTTCCGGCAAGTTGCCCAAGATCGCAAACTTGATTTCCAAATGCACTTTGATTCACAGTTGCCGCGCAGTTTGTACACCGATGCGAAACGGTTACAGCAAGTGCTGAAAAACTTGCTCTCGAATGCGTTCAAGTTTACTGAACAAGGTCAAGTGAGCCTTAGAGTCAGTCTTGAAACTGGGGGATGGAGTTTTGATCAAAACATCCTGAATCGTGCCGATCGTGTGATTGCGTTTGCCGTTTCTGACACTGGAATTGGTATTGCACCGGACAAACAACAGGTGATTTTTGAAGCCTTTCAGCAGGCAGATGGGACGACCAGTCGCAAGTACGGCGGGACAGGCTTAGGCTTATCGATCAGTCGAGAAATTGCTCGATTGTTAGGAGGCGAAATTCGATTGCAAAGCGAACTTGGGCGAGGCAGCACTTTTACGCTCTATCTCCCCCAAAATGATAGCGGGCGTTGGGATTCCTCTAGATCTGCATCAGCGATCGCTGCGTCCCCATCTCCGATAGTTAGGTCTGCGGCAATGCAATCCGCCTCTGAAGCTCCAACCTCGACCAGTAATCCGCCAGAACCAGCAATTACAGTGCTTGAGCAAACGATCGAAGATGACCGAGACAGCATTCAGCCTGGAGACTTGACCCTGCTGATGATCGAAGACGATGTGAATTTTGCTCGCATTTTACTCGATGTAGCACGGCAGCAAGGCTTCAAAGGCATCGTTGCAACGCGCGGCAATGTTGGTCTAGAACTCGCACAGCAGTTTAAACCGACGGCAATCATGCTCGATATTCGCCTGCCTATTCTGGATGGTTGGATGGTGTTAGATCGGCTGAAGCATCACAATGCTACTCGCCATATTCCCGTTCACATCATGTCCGTCGAGGAAGGCTTACAGCGGAGTTTACGACAGGGTGCGATCGCTTATCTGCAAAAGCCTGTGAACAGTGAATCTCTGCGCGATGCTCTGTCAAGTATCAAAGAATTTGTCGAGCGTCCCGTGAAAACTTTACTGGTTGTGGAAGATGATGACGTGCAGCGTCAAAGCATTGTCGAGTTGATTGGCAATACTGATGTCGTCAGTACGGCTGTAGGAACTGGGACAGAAGCGCTAGAAATGCTGCGATCGCAACGCTTTGATTGTCTTGTGCTCGATCTAGGATTGCCTGACATGGATGGATTTGCCTTCCTAGAGCAAGTCAAGCAAGAACCGAGCCTCATCCATTTACCCATTATCATCTACACCGGAAAGGATCTGACTGCTCAAGAAGAACGAGAACTGCGACGCATTTCGGACACTATCATTCTCAAAGATGTGCGATCGCCAGAACGCTTGCTGGATGAAACTGCTTTGTTTCTGCATCGGGTGCAGGCGAATTTACCAGAAATGCAGCGACAGATGCTAGAGCGATCACAGCAAGAGGATAGAACCCTGGCAGGCAAAAAAATTCTCATCGTCGATGACGATATGCGGAATATCTTTGCGTTGACGAGTGTTCTAGAGCGGTATCAGATGGAAATTCTCTATGCTGGAAATGGTCGAGAAGGCATTACGATGCTGCAAGAACATCCAGATATTGATTTAGTGTTGATGGATGTGATGATGCCAGAAATGGATGGCTATGAAACAACACGAGCAATTCGACAAGACCACCAGTTCCTCAATTTACCGATCATTACACTGACTGCAAAAGCAATGCGAGGCGATCGAGAAAAATGTATGGAAGCCGGAGCATCAGACTACATCACGAAACCTGTCGAAACTGATCAACTTCTCTCGGTACTTCGAGTTTGGCTTCAACGCTAGTTCTATTGTTTTTGGGAGGCATTTCTATGCCTCCTACATTCGGCATTACTTCATGGATCGAACAGGCAAACAAATTGTGAATTTAGTTCCCTGCCCAATCGTACTACTTGCCGTGATCGTGCCCTCATGGGCTTGGATAATGCGTTGTGCGATCGCAAGCCCTAATCCTGTACTACTACCTTTTCGCGACGGATCACCCGTGTAAAACTGCTCAAAAATTCGGGGCAATGCAGTTTGCTCAATGCCAGGACCTTGATCTTGAATGATAATGATGATGTGCTGACCGTCACGTGTCCCCGTGATAGAAACTTGAGAATGTTCTTTGAAATATTTGATAGCGTTATCCAAAATATTCAGCAAAGCTTGCAAAAGTCGCTCTGGATCACCAACGAGGGAAACCCTTGCAATATTGAGATGAAACGACATGTGGTGCATCTGCATTCGCGTTTCTACCGCTCGAACTGCCCGATCGATTAACTGCCTCAGGTCAATTCGCTGCTGCTCTAGCACCGTTGCCCCCGCTTCTAATCGCCCCAAATCGAGGAGGTCATGAATCAAGCGGGCTAATCGCCGTGTTTCATCTTCAATGGTTTGAAAAAAGCGATCGCGCAAATTCGGTTCTTCCACTGCTCCATTTTGCAGGGCTTCTACTGTCACTTGAATATTGCTAATGGGGGTACGCAGTTCATGTGAAACATTTGCGAGAAAAGTACGCCGCTCTTGATCCAATGACGCTAACCGTTCACTCATACGATTGAGTTCGTTCGCAAGTTCATCTAACTCATTACTTTGACGAATACTTAACTTGTCACCAAAGTGACCGCTGCCTAAACGAATGGCAAAATTTCGCATCGTTTGTATGGGGATAGAAACACTTCTAGCTAAGCGATCGCTAATGACAGCACATAGAATCATGGTCAGCAAGAGCGTCCCAATGACCGTCCACCATAAAAATGAAAACTGCTGTTGGAATTGTTCTAGCGTCACTGACATTCGCAGCACGCCGAGAAACTGCCCATTACGCCAAATCGGGCGTGCAACATACAAGCGATCGTCGCCTGAGAATATCCCTTTCGCTGTTCCCTGCACTGTCCGATTTTGCAAAGCTTCTTGCACCCCCGGAACTGCCAGCCAGTTTGTAATGTGACGGTCTGTCTGGGCAGAAGATGCGAGGAGCTGCCCTTGTGGACTCAAAACGCGCAGCGTTATAGTTTCGGGCTTCCCGTAGCGTTGCATGAACTGTTGAACTCGCGCAATATTCTGCTGTTCTAACTCATCTGCAACACTCTCGCTAATTGCAGTCGTCCAATTTTCTAAATCGGTTTGTCGCATCTGGATAAAGTAGCGAGACAGCGATTGCAGCAGAAACCCCGCCATCAATGACGTTCCTAGCACTGTGAGCAACCAGTAAGTGACCAAGAGCTTTGTGTGTAAGGAATTCCACTTGATTGAACTCAATGGTTTAAGCCGCATTGCCCTTACTCTACGATCGCTGATCCTTCACCTGCCGAATGCCGCCGCAACAACACTGCCCGAATCCGCGCCAGCAATTCCCGTGTGTTAAACGGCTTGGTGATGTAATCATCGGCTCCGGCTTCGAGTCCCCAGGTTTTGTCGAGATCTTGATCTTTTGCTGTCAGCATGACGATGGGAACATCAGAAAACGCTCGAATGCGCCAACACACTTCCATACCTCCCACCTCTGGCAGCATCAAATCCAGTAAAATTACATCTGGTACTTGCTTGTGAAAGAGTTTTAAGGCAGCAGCACCGTCCGCTGCGGTTGTGACGTGATAGCCTTCTTTCTGCAAAGCGTAGCTTAGGCTATCCCGTAAGGGTGCTTCATCATCAACCAGTAAGACATGAGGCATAATTCGTAACTCAGACAGTTCGCCCTAGAGAATTCACTTCTTATCTATTTTCATCTTGAAGGGACAACGATCACACGTCCGAATTGCAAAATCCTCCTTTAGTCAGGTTTATCTCTATCTGTGAGTGTCCTATTCTTCCTCCTAAAGGAGGAGAAAGACGATGGCAACTCGGGGAGTTTTTTCAAAGTTGCGTTTAGGACGCTACGCAACTAAACTACGACAGTTTGTCCTCAGTGGTTTCGAGCAAGAAACAACTCAGTTTTGGTATTACGGTCTTGCACTGCTGATCGTGATGACTGCGTTAGGAATTACATTGCTGATCGCTCCCCTGCTGCAAGACACTCCAGCAGCCCTATTTTATGTTGCAGTCATGATCATCTCCTGGTTTGGAGGATTTGGACCTGGCTTGTTTGCAACGCTATTGTCCACGATTTTTCTCAAATACTTTTTTCTAGAACCCTTCCATTCGTTTAGTGCTATCGATCCCAAAACGGTGGTTCAATCTGGCGTATTTGCAATCGCATCAATTTTGATCAGTTACTTGAATGAATCTCGTTTGAATGCAAAACGTCGAGCCGAGGCGAACTTCAAAGCTTGGCGAAACAGTGAATCTCAGTTTACTCACATTACAGAGTCAAATATTATCGGCATCTTTTCAGCCAATTTCAAGGGTTCGATAACCAGCGCAAACGATGCCTTTTTGCAAATGATCGGCTACACACGAGAGGATCTCCTGGCTGGCAGAATTCGGTGGGATACGATGACCCCGCCAGAATATCAGCAGGTGAGTCAGCGATCGCAGCATGAACTTCGCACAGTTGGTTTCTGTACCCCGTTTGAAAAAGAATACATTCGCAAAGATGGATCGCGGGTGCCCATTCTCCTCGGATCAGTGCTGCGTGATGATCAAACCGTCATTGGCTTTGTGCTAAATCGCAGTGAATCCAAGCGCAACGAAGCAGAACGCCAGCAAGCAGAAGCCGCATTGCGAGAGAGTGAGGAGCGCTTACGCTTGGCGTTAACTGCTGCCAATCAGGGATTGTATGATCTGAACGTGCAAACCGGTGAAGCGATCGTTAATGCAGAATATGCGCGGATGCTCGGATATGAGCTAGATGAATTTCAAGAAACCAATGCCAAATGGCGCGATCGCTTACATCCCGATGATCTCGCTGTCACCGCTCAGGCTTATGAAGATTACATTGCCAACAAGCGGAATCTCTATCGGGTGGAGTTCAGACAACGCACGAAATCGGGCGATTGGAAATGGATTTTATCGATCGGTAAGATCGTCGCGTGGGACGATCAGGGGCAGCCGTTGCGGATGCTAGGAATCCATACCGACATGACCGATGCCAAAGAGCGTGAAGCGGAACGCAGTCGGGTGGAAGTCACATTGCGCGAACGAAAACAACGGCTTGACTTGGCAACCAAGGCAGCAAACTTAGGGGTGTTTGAATGGAACATCCAAACTGATCAAGCCGTTTGGGAAAACTCCCGAATGTACGAGATTTTCGGGCGAACTTTAGCCGATGGCGCACTCAGCAAAACGGAGTTAATCAACACTGCCGTTCATCCCGACGATCGAGAGTCGCTTGAATTGAAGTTAACAGAAAGCATGGTGCAGGGCAGTGCCTATCAGGCGGTTTACCGCATCTGTCGGCACGATAATGGTCAGTGGCGTTGGATCGAGGCTAATGGGCAAGTCGAGTTTGCAGCCGATGGTATGCCCCTTCGTTTGGTTGGGATATTGAATGATATTACCGATCGTAAGCACGCAGAACAAGATTTACAGACTGCGGAGGAGCGGTTGCGCCTCGCGCTCAATGCTGCACGAATGGTGGTTTGGGATTGGGATTTGCTTGCAAATCGAGTAGTTTGTTCCGAGAATTCTGAGGAAGTTTGGGGCACACAAATTGGCACTGTGGATGATTTCCTTACTGCAGTCCATCCCGACGATCGTGCCCCTGTGGCACAAGCGATTGGAGACGCGCAGCAGGAAGGAATGTTCCAGTGTGAGTATCGAGTGATTGCCCCTGATCAAACGGTGCGCTGGTTGCACAGCCGAGGGCGGACCTATTTCAATGCGCAGGGACAAGCAGAACGAATGATTGGAGTGTCTCTGGATGTAAGTAAACGAGTGCAAATCGAAGCGGAGCGAGACTTACTGCTCCGGCAGGAACAAGCTGCCCGTGGAGAAGCTGAACGAGCCAACCGCATCAAAGATGAATTTTTAGCGGTTTTGTCTCACGAACTGCGATCGCCGCTTAATCCGATTCTCGGTTGGACAAAACTGCTGCAAAGCCAGAAATTTAGCCCAGAAAAAGCGGCTCAGGCACTCGCCACGATCGAACGTAATGCCAAGCTGCAAGCCCAACTCATTGAAGATTTGCTTGATGTCTCGCGGATTTTACAAGGCAAGATGTTGGTCAATGTTAGTTCTGTGAATTTGGCAACGACGATCAAGGCAGCGATCGAAACCGTTCGCCTCGCTGCAGAAGCGAAAAATATTCAAATTCACGCCACTCTCGATGACGCTGGAAGTCATGAAAATATTGTTGCCGGAGATGCGGCTCGGCTTCAGCAAATCGTTTGGAACCTTTTGACCAATGCAGTCAAGTTTACGCCGCAGGATGGACGGATTGAAGTACGCCTCGATCGCCGCGATGGGTTTGCTCAAATTCAAGTGCAGGATACGGGCAAGGGTATCAGCCCCGATTTTCTCCCTTATGTGTTCGACTATTTTCGGCAGGAGGATGGAGCGACGACCCGAAAATTTGGCGGTCTGGGATTAGGACTCGCGCTTGTGCAACATTTAACCGAACAGCATGGCGGAACAGTCAGCGCAGAAAGTGCTGGAGACGGACAGGGAGCTACGTTCACGATTCGCTTGCCGTTGCAAACGCTGCCTTGCGAAACCGCCTCAGAGCCACCGCCCACGACCTCAACGGCTGACCTACGCGATTTGAAGATTCTGGTCGTCGATGACGAAGCGGATATGTGCAACTTGATGGAGACGATTTTGGAAGCCTATGGCATAGAGGTTAAAGTTGCTGCCTCCGGAATGGCAGCGTTAACGATTCTGGAACAATGGAAGCCAGATTTACTCATTAGTGATATTGGGATGCCGGAGATGGATGGCTATATGTTGATGCGCCAGATCCGACGCTTGGAGGCTGTGCAACGCGAATCTTTGTCAGCAGAACACCCTGGAAGCAATCGTGCGATCGCAAAACAAGCTAACCTGCCCGCGATCGCACTGACTGCTTATGCTGGAGAATTCAATCAACACCAGGCATTCAATGCCGGATTCCAACAACACCTTGCCAAACCGATAGAGCCAGAGCGATTAGTGAATGCGATCACATCCCTGGTTAAAACTCGCCAGAATTGCTCCTGACCTAGTGGAAGCCAGCACTATCACATCAGAAATCTGACGACTCGTTGGCTGTGAAATTATCGAGTAGACCTTGAGGGTATCGAATTTCTGTCTGCGTTCATCTCGAACTCATTGATTCGCCATTATCGACCAAAACAGTAACAGCCGCCGCGCTTGATTTTGCTCGCTCTCTAGCTTGCTCCACCGTATTGCCGAGCGCCAAAGCAACTCCCATCCGACGATTCCGATAAGCCCGAGGCTTGCCAAACAGACGAACTTTACTCGTCGGGATCTGCAATGCTTCACTGATTCCCGTAAATCGAGGATTGTCGCCTGCCACATCGGCGAGAATCACAGCCGAGGCTCCGGGTTGGATGAGGGTAATTTCATCGATCGGAAGCCCCGTGATTGCCCGCACATGCAACTCAAATTCAGACATATTCTGACTAATCAACGTCACCATTCCAGTATCGTGAGGACGAGGACTCACTTCACTGAAGTAAACCGTTTGCTCGGTGTCGCTAGCTCCTTGGATAAACAGTTCAACGCCAAAGAGACCCCATCCTCCAAGCGCTGTCGTAATCTTTTCCGCAATCTCTTGGCACCGTTCTAGCGTCTGGGGATGCAGAGCGCAGGGTTGCCAGGATTCTCGATAGTCGCCACTGACTTGAATATGTCCAATGGGTGGACAAAAGTGTGTCCCCGAAGCAGAGCGAACTGTTAGTAAAGTAATCTCAGTGTCAAAGGAGATAAATCCTTCAATAATCACGCGCCCGCCCTTGGTGCGTCCCCCGGCTTGGGCATATTCCCAGGCAGAGTTTACGTCTGCCTCAGTACGAACGGTACTCTGACCTTTTCCGGAGGAACTCATGACAGGTTTGACGACACAGGGGAATCCCACCTCTGCGATCGCTTGCTGATATTCCGCTTCTGTCTCAGCAAAACGGTAGGGTGAGGTTTTCAGCCCTAACTCTTCGGCAGCGAGCCGTCGAATTCCCTCTCGATTCATCGTCAGCTGAGTTGCCTTTGCGGTGGGAATGACTTTCCAGCCTTCCTGTTCCAGTTCAACCAGGGTAGCCGTCGCGATCGCTTCGACTTCCGGCACAATCAGTCCCGGTTTTTCCTGCTCCACAATTTGCCGCACTTGTGCTCCATCCAGCATATTGATCACATGCGATCGATGGGCGACCTGCATTGCAGGTGCATTCGCATAGCTATCAACTGCAATGATTTCCAAGCCCAGACGCATCGCTTCAATAGCAACTTCTTTGCCCAGTTCGCCAGAGCCAAGTAAGAGAAGCCGTTGAGCAGTGGAAGTCAGGGACGTACCCCAGAGTGTCAGATCAACCATGATGAAAAACGAAAGAAGGTTTAATTTCCTTTCATTATCTGATGTAGAGGAGGGAAGTTAACTTTCAGATCACTCGCATCAGAATGCTTAAGATCCCGGATGAGTTTTATAGAAGCAGCAAAAAATAGAGGGCAATTAAGATGTGAGATGGAACTCACCTATCCGTATGAGGAGCGAGCCGATGACAGCTACCGACGATATGATTCCGCAGCAGTTCTATCATGGCACACGAGCTAACCTGAAGCCGGGAGACCTAATCGAACCGGGCTACAACTCAAACTACGGTCAGAGGAAGAAGGCGAGCTACGTTTACTTGACTGCCACTCTAGATGCAGCCATTTGGGGAGCAGAACTGGCAGTTGGCGAAGCGCCCGGTAGAATTTACATCGTGGAACCAACTGGCTCAATTATGGATGATCCCAATCTGACGGACAAGAAATACCCAGGGAATCCCACGAAATCCTACCGCTCACGGGAGCCACTGCGGGTGACGGGCGAGGTTACAGATTGGCAGGGGCACTCTCCCGAAGCGCTCAAGACCATGAAAGACAACCTTGAGCGACTGAAGCAACTTGGGATTGAGGCGATCGACGACTGACACGGATGTACATCCGATGAATGGTTTCACTTAACCGGATGTCATCAACTGCTGCAAGACGCGATCGAGATCCGAAGTCATCGGTAGCTGCAAGCGAAATAAATCTTCTAGCACATGATGAAACTCGGTCACATCTTTCAAGATCTGCCGCTCGGTTTGCCCGTTGAGGTAATGAGTTGTGAGTTGATTGTTCAGCAAGCTGTAGCGACAATCAGTATCTGGGCGAGCTGCCATTAACCCTGTGACAAACCGCGAGTTTGGATGAGTGGAAACATACCAGTTACTCACTTCGTAATCTGACAAGTATTGTTCTTGTAAATCAAATCGATACAATGGTTTCCACTCGCCATTCAACTTGGCTTGCAGGATGTAAGTCTGCTCAGTAGCAATGACCCGAAATGGCTCGTGTGGCGTTTTTTGCTCAATGTCTGGTGTGAGTGACAGCGGAGCAGTCTGAGTGATGCCACCAAACCCCACATCTGCTAGATAGGGCTTGCCGTCAATTTCGACGTGCAGCAGCATATGACTGCGGGGCATGATTGTGCCTTCTGGAAGATTCCATAGCACTCGTGCTGCTAAGTTCTTCACCTGAAAGCCCAGAGCAATCAGCACCGATCGCAGCAATAAGTTCTGCTCAAAACAATAGCCACCCCGTCGATCGTGAATCAGCTTTTTCTCTAAGGATTTGAGATCTAAAAGAACAGGTTGCTTGAGCAAGGGAGTCAGGTTCTCAAATGCGATCGTTGTTGCATGATGCAAGTGAATCGCCTGCAATGTCTCAAGCGTGGGAGATGCGCTGCCTCCATACCCGATTCGCTGGAAATAGGCATCTAGATTCATGGTTTCTGACAAAGATTCCACTTTCGTATCCTACAACTGACACCACTTCTATAATGTCATAGCTCTAGCAAATGGGAGTGATTCCTGAAACAACAGTTAGACCCTGACTCACGCAGACATTACTAACATAGCCGTAGTTATGCTGTACCTTTTGTTGTTGACGCTCATCGCTATTCAGACTGCGGAACCGGATATTGATCAAATCGCTGCATCAATTCTAGAAGTTCTTCTTGGCTCGGTTGTCGTCCATCTTTGGTTAATTCTGCCAAACCCTCAAAATATTGTTCACGAGAATCAGCAGGACAAAACAAGATTAATAGCGTTGCCTGAGTCTGCCCCACGTTAGCGAATCCATGCGGTGTATTTTCAGGGACGAGGATAAAAGCTTTGGGTTCAGCAATGATATGACGTTCACCTACAAGCAGTTCGACTTCACCTTCCACAACGTAAAACATCTCAGTCAGTTCTTTGTGAATATGCGGACTGGCTCCATTCGCTCCCGCTTCCATCACAAACTCGAACAGTCCAAAATGCCCATGCGTTTCTTGCCCAGTCGCTTTAAATGTACAGGTGCTAGTGCGAATTTGGACAGAGCGCCCTTCTCCAGGTTGCAGAATTAATGGAAGTGACATCAGTTTCTCCGAGAACTAGGGTTGGAAGATAACCACGATCGCGATGCAAGCGAAGTCGTCTCCTCTATTGTTTCTCGCTTGGGGTGCTTCAGGGTCAACAGACGATACAACACTGACTCAACGATTGCGGTACTTTTGACTTTGTGATTTTATTGAGCCGACTCTAATTTTGATTTTATCGAAGCTTTTGGAATCCTGTGCTTTCACATTGAAGTTTTAATTCTTCTATTTGACGCAAGAAGCTATGACACGCTGTTACCCGTTTCAAAAATGGATACTAAGCTCAGTTGTATTGAGTTTAATCGCCGGAACAACAATCGCTTGCGAAACAAAATCATCCACAATTGAAAACTCTCCTGAAAACTCTCCGACACCTGATGCACAGGTTGCTTCAGCAGGTGTTTATCGCAACGATCGGTTAGGATTCGAGTTTCGCTATCCTGAAAAGAATTTTGTTGTTGACCCACAAACCAAAGTTCCACCCACTGAAGAATTGACGATCGCGACAATTGAAATCTGGACTCAGCAACAGTATCAAAAACTCAAAGCGGGTGCTTATGAAGGTGGAACAGAATACCCTGCAAATGTCCAAGTCGCAGTTTATCAGAATCCAAAACAGCTAGACTTGCAAAATTGGGTAGCGCAAAACAATCGATTCTCAGCCCCGAAACAATTTAAACCGACGACGATCGCAGGACGAGCAGGAATTGCTTTTCAGTCGAGTGGGCTGTATGAACATGAGCATATTGCCTTTCGATCGGCAGATCGTGAGATTACTCTGATCACATTGGCTAAAATAGGCGACAGCAATAATGATTCAGCTTACCAAACGGCATTTGATCAAATCATCCGCTCATTTAAGAAGATTTAGCATTTTGCTCTGGTAGCTCTACTTCTCAAGAAGAACTCAAATGAGTTCTGTAAAAGCAAAGTCCGCCTGATGCGGACTCGCCTGCTATTGGGATTTGATTTGGAAGCGCAGGTCGGTTTATTGCTTTGGCTTGGTTTGTCGATCGCTGAGCAATTGAATTGCAAAAATCGAGATCGCAATCAGCCCAAACGAGAACAATGTAGTGAGTGTTCCTAGCGCATAGAGTGCCGGGGAGGTCACATTTGTGGTCATCCCAAAGATTTCGAGCGGGAGCGTATTCGTTTCTCCAGAGATCAGCGAAGTTCGAGTAAATTCATCATAGGACAGAGTAAATCCAAGGAGTCCAACCCCGATCACGCTTGAAGCAATCAACGGGAAAACAACTTGCCAAAAAGTAGTCATCTCACTTGCACCCAGATCACGTGCCGCTTCTTCGTAAGCTGGGTTAAATCGCCCAAAGATTCCTAACATAATCAAGAAAGCAAACGGTAAACTCCAAGTGAGATGTCCCCCTAATGCAGAGGTGTACCAGTCGTTACTTAAATCTAGCAAGCTAAAGACAATGCCAATTCCGAGTGAGATGAGAATGCTCGGAACAATTAAGCTAGAGATTGCTAAATAAAACAGTGCCGTTGAGCCTTTGAAGCGATCGCGAAATGCCAGTCCCGACATCACGCTAATCGTGACCGTGATGATTGAAACAAGCAAGCCCAAAAAGAGCGATCGCCAAAATGCATCGACAAAGTTTCCGACTCGTTGTTGTTGAAACACTTGTCCTAACCAATAAAAGCTAAACCCTTTCATTGGGAAGGTGAGTGAGCCTTCAGGACCTTGAAGCGAGAGGATAAAAACGGCGAACATTGGACCATAAAGGAACAACACAAATAATCCAAAAAATCCAGCCAGAAGATAGTATGAGAATGGTTTTTTAGCAGTTTGCATCACTAAAGCTCCTTACGAATATCGACAACGCGCAGAATGGCAAAGACGAGCATCAGAGTCACGATGAGCAATACGACTGCATTCGCTGCTGCTAATGGATATTGCAAACTTCCAATCTGGTTTTTGATCAGATTCCCAACCGATGCAACCTGTCCACCTCCCATCAATCGCACGGTTGCAAATTCTCCCATCACCAAGGTGACGATGAAAATTGTCCCGATCGCAATTCCCGGCGCACTCAACGGCAAAATAATTTCTTTCTGAATTTGAAACGGCGACGCGCCTAAATCTTCTGCCGCAGCAACGAGCGAGCGATCAATTCGCATCATGCTATTAAACACAGGCGCAACCATAAACAGAGCATAGAGATGTACCATTGCTAGTACGACTGAGAAATCTGAGAACAGGAGCTTTTCAAGCGGTTGATCAATCACATGTAAGGCAAGAAGAGACTTGTTGACCAATCCTTCTCTTCCAAGGAAAGGAATCCACGAAATCATCCGAATAATGTTCGAGGTGAGAAACGGAACTGTACACACCAAAAACCAAATCGTTTGCCATTTGGTGCTTTTAATGTGAAATGACAGAAAATAAGCAACGGGATAGCAAATCAGCAGACAAATCGCCCACACCAATGCCGCAAACTTAAATGTGTTCAGATAAGTTGCGATCGTCGTACTTGAGAAAATGCTGAGATAGTTACTTAACGTAAAAGCCGGAGTCATGGCATAGCCGTTGAACTCCCAAAAACTAACAATCACGATCGCCGCGATCGGCAACACCAGAAATGCCAGCAATACCAGCGTTTGAGGGGCTGCTAATAAATAAGGGCGAGTTGTATTCCAAGTTCGCATCAGTGAGCCTCTATGTAACAACAAGCTTAAATAAGCAATCAGAATATTTTTAAGAAATAGAGGCAATCCTAGCGATGATTGCAGTCTTGCCTCTAAAGTCATGGTGTGAGAGAAACGATTAGAAATTGAAGGTCGTCCGCAGAACTCCTAGATAAACAGTGTCGTTGGCGCTGTTGTGTTCTGGATTGGTAATCACAATTAGTCCCGGTGTGATGCCAATCTTGTCGTTCAGCATATATCGATAGAACGCTTCAATCTGAATTGAGGTATTCGGATCTCGGAAGCCTTGCACATCATTCGAGGTTGCTTTGGACGGCATCCCCACAATCAAGCCTCCTAAATTCCCCTTCTTACCCAAATCTGGGAATGCCAGTGCCACCGCCCACGCTTGAATGGTTGCATCGGCTCCATCTGTCACGCCACTTTTGGAGCTTGCATTTGCCCGATAGTACCAGCCATTGATGCTGAACGTTGGACTAAACCGATACTCTGCTTGAACCCCAAAACCATTCGTCACTACCGGAGTCGCCCCAAATGGGAAAGCAGCATTTTTACTGCCAAAGAATCCCCCTGGAGGTGCATTCCCTGTACCGTCGTCGTAAGCATTCAGATAAGTTAGCGCGATCGCAAATTTATCATTGGGTCGGAAGGTGACTTGACCCAGTGCGCCATAGGGTCCGTTGAACAATCCACCTCCGCTCGAAGGATTGTTTGCAGTCGGATTTCCTGCTAAGTAACCCCCTCCAATGTTGATCGTGTCTGTGATGTTGTAATTGAAGCCGACTCCGGTTACGCCACTGGGGAAGTAGATTGGACTCCGCAAGCTAAACCCAGTCAGAACCGTGTCATAGTCTCCATCGAGCGGGTGTAATGTCGGAACAAATAAATCTAAGAATCCAAATGCTTCAATGAATGCTGTTCCACGATCGCCTAAGGGAAACCGATACTCAAGCTGGTTAATCACAACCTGATTGCCTCGGGTTTCCTGAAACGATAGCTTTGCAGAATCGGTTCCGGTTGCAAGAGCAAGATTCGGTGTATTTCCGGCTTGTAGACGGGTAATGAGCTTATCTCGTCCGGTAAAGCTGGTCGTCAGCACTAGTCGAACGCGATTGGAAAAGATGATATTGTCATCGATCGGCACACGCGGTTGCGCGGGAACAACTCCGGGTGCGCCTGCTTGTCCAGGCGGATTCGGTGAAAGTCCTGCACTCGAACTCACCGCTTTATCTGATCCAAATGCACCAGCAACCCCAAAGACTACATTTCCAATCAATTTTGTCGTCGTTGAGAATTGCTGTTTCTCGAGCGTTGAGGTTCGCGCTTCCAAAGAATCTACGCGACCTCGGAGCGTTGCGAGTTCAGCCGCAAATTGTTCTTGCAGCTTTTGCAGTGTTGCAAGGTCTTCTTTCTTGACTAAATCGGCAGTTGAGGCGGCAATGAGTTCATTGACGCGATCGAGACAAGCATTCAGACCTGCTGCAAATTCATAGCGCGTGAGTGCACGATTGCCGCGATAGGTACGGTCGGGATACCCTGCAATACAGCCATATCGCTCAACGAGGGATTGCAAGGCTTGAAACGCCCAATCCGTGGGTCTGACATCAGAAAGCTGTGAAACCGATGTGACTTGCCCGAAACTCTGATTCGCAGAGTCAGCTAAATCGCTGACTTTCGTGAGATCTTTGGTGAGATCTTTCGTAAGATTTTCGCTTTGGACAGCCTGAGAACCTTCTTGGGCTGTTGCAACTTGATTGAGTGACGCGATCGAGAAAAAGACAGCAAAACCCTGTCCCAGCCCATGTCTGAGAAAATTAAACATCAATAAAACTCCTCACAGAATCAATAATGCTCAATCGCCAAGTGTAATCAAACGCTGATTAGACCTCGCGAATTAGAACAACTTAAGCAGCGACAAACTCATTCCACTTCTGCACCAGATAAGTCTGCTCTTTCATGACTGAATTCCAGCAAACAATGTTAGAGAAGCGATCTTTGAATGAGCCACCGTCGCGAATTGCACCTTTTGAGTCGATCTTTTTGCCGAACGGATCAACAATGTCGATCGCAGCAGGTTTACCTTCATACCAATAGTCCCACTCCTCTGCTTTCATAAATTTCCGCGCAGTTTCAGGAGCAGCACTGTAGTAACCTTGACGACCCAAGAACGCACCCACCCAGCCATTGAGCATCCAGTTCAGGTACTCGTAAGCCGCATCAAGCGCGATGCCGGATAGATTGCGAGACAACCCGATTCCGCCACCCCAACCGCGATAGCCTTCTTTCAACGGCGCATAAGTACACTGAATCCCTTTCGCTTTCACGGCTGTAACTGCAGGCGACCACATTGATTGCAGGGCAACTTCTCCTGAAGACATCAAATTCACCGATTCATCGAACGTTTTCCAGAACGCGCGAAACTGTCCGTCTTTCTTCAGCTTCACGAGCATCTGGGCAACCTTATCGAGTTCCTCTTTGGTCATGTTGCCTTTATCGCCAAACTTCATCATGCCAGCAGCTTCGAGTACCATTGCTGCATCCATAATCCCGATCGAGGGAATGTCTAACAGCGCCGTTTTGCCCTTAAACTTGCTATCGAGTAGTTCTGCCCAAGATTCGATCTTCTTGCCCGTGAGATCAGGACGGTAGCCAAGCGTATCTGCATTGTATTGGAATGGAATCAGAGTTGCCCAATCTGTTGGAGTCGTTGAAAATTCCTTGGAGTCCTTGTCTTTGACATACATGACCTTAAATGGCGCAGTTCCTTGAGAGTCATTCACGCGTGAACTGCTATCGAACTTGCCCGTTGTGAAGTAAGGCACAATCTTATCCCAGTTTTTGATGCGCTTCACTTCGATTGGCTGTAGGTTTCCAGACGGAAACACCAAAGGGAGACTGAAATACTCACCGTCGAACATATCATACTGTTTCGGCTGAGTAATCGCGATTTGATTGTTTTCCTCAGTGCTGAGCGCACGTAATTGCAGCTTGAATCCTAACTCTTGTTCTGCTTTTTCCTTGATGTCGTTGATTTGGGCTGCGCCTGTTCCAATCATGCGCAGTGTTACATCTTTGATCGAATTGGTAATGACAGTAGGACCGCTACTTGCTGATTGCCTTTTACAGCTTGTGGCTGCAAGCAATGCACCTGCTGCTAATCCTGAACGAATTACAGTTCGCCGACTCATCTTCGTCATAGTTGATAGCACTCAAATTGTAAATGTTGAAAAAAGTAAGCTTAAGGTCGAAAAGCTAGGAGTTATACAGTGTTAGTGAGCTAGAAACACACAGTTTTCGGCTGACCAACGGAGCGTGACCAGTTGCCCCTCTGCGTATGTCTCATTGTTCCAATCTTCAGTTCGGACTTTGTAAAGCAATTCCTGTCCCGTTGCTTCTGCCATCAATGAAATGCGCGTGACGTATCCGGTCATCTCGATTCCAGTGATTCGGGCTGAAACTCGGTTTGCGTAAGGAGTTGGAGCAGATGAGGTAGAGGATTCGATCGACATTAAATCCGGACGCACTGAGCAAGCTGCCATCTGTCCTGGTTGGACGCAATAGCCTTTTGCCATCAATGATCCCAGTCCTTCGATTTCCAGTTCCACGAGATCCGTACCGTCGGTGTCCGGAGCACATTGAATGACTTTGCCCGTAAAGATATTGTTGTCGCCCATGAACTTTGCGACAAACTGTGAGGCAGGAGTGCTAAAGATCTCTTGCGGTGCTGCGACTTGATCGAGTTTTCCGTGGTTCATTACGACCACGCTATCTGAAAGCGCAAATGCTTCTTCAACATGGTGCGTCACTTGAATAAAAGTGAGTCCGAACTGCTTTTGAATGTTACGCAACTCGGTTCGCATCTTCACGCGCAGGTTTTCATCGAGCGCGCTCAGCGGCTCATCTAACATCAAGACTTGGGGACGAGTTACTAAGGCTCGAGCCAGTGCAATTCGCTGTTGTTGACCGCCGCTGAGTTGAGTCGGTTTACGATCGCTAGTATGACTCAGCCCGACCATTTCTAAGATTTCTCCGACTCGCGCTCGTCGCTCTGCTTCCGGAACATTCTGCATTTTTAGCCCAAAGTCCACATTCTGCCAAATGGTCTTATGTGGAAACAGCGCATAGCTTTGGAACATCATTGACGTACTGCGTTTTGCCGCAGGAATGTCGTTGACTCGTCGATCGCCAATAAAAATCTCGCCGCTCGAAATCTCCTCGTGACCTGCAATCATGCGAAGTACCGTAGTTTTGCCGCAGCCACTTGGTCCGAGCAAACAGCAATACTTTCCAGCAGGAATGTCCAGTGTAATGTTTTCGACAGCAGTAACACTGCCATACTTTTTCGTGACGTTGCGAAGCCCGACACCTGCGGCAACACTCGCTAACGCTTGTTGAATACCATTTCCAGTCAGTTGAGTAGCGTTCTGTGCCCCGGAGACACGCCCAGAGTTCACGGTCATGATTTTCCCCTGTGTCGGTGGTGTGAATTGCGATATTTTCAGCGGGTTAGTTCGGCAAATTAGCTCAATCGTGAAAGCTCAGTCAGTTCTGCTCAGAATTGCAAGACATTGCATCGAATCTGTTCTACAACCCATGCAAACTGATAAGTTGCAAAAATTGTATACGATTCTTGTAACCAATTTGCTGATGCAAAAAAGTGTTGACGGATACGCTTGAATCGATTTTTTTGGCTTTTTCGCTACAATTTTCAATTAACTTTAGATTCTCCGATCTTGAACTGGGATAGGGATCAAGACCTTAATAAAGCGTCAAGAAAGCGCAGATTTTTCAAAAGTTGTATACACTTATTGAGGACTTATGCGGTTGGCGTGTTACAACTGGATGAAATAGTATTAAAAATCGCAATGGTGCAAAATACTCTTCTACGTCCGCAGAGCTTGTAGATTGGAGTTTAGAACGATTCACTTCTCGATTGAAGCATCCCACAATTGTACATTTCTGCTCTGAAAACTTCTTATGCGTACTGCTCCATTGCCCGCTGGCTCCAAACCCAAGCCGACCGAAGAACTAATCTACACTGAGCTTTTCGACTCGATTTTAGAGCGCCGCTTGCCACCGGATACCAAGCTGGGAGAAAACCTCTTGGCAGAGCATTACGGTGTGAGCCGCACCATTATTCGGCAAGTTTTGATGCGGTTGGCACATGATCAGTTAGTCAAGTTGGAGCCGCATCGTGGGGCATTTGTAGCGAGTTTGACACTCGATCAGGCAAAACAAATTTATGAAGCTTGGCGACTGACTGAAGCGGCGATCGTTCGTGATGTGACCCGCAACATTACCCGTAAACAGGTCGCTGCACTTCGATCGCTGGTGAAAGAAGAACGCATCGCATGTGAACAGAGAGATGTGCCGCGATTAAGTCGATTGTCTGCTCAGTTTCACATCCAACTTGCAGATCTTTGCCAAAACAAGTATCTCGCTCGCTTTCTCAAAGAACTGATCCCGCAAACTTCCCTGGCATTTTTTTACGAAGTCCAGGGTATGCCGATCTGCACCAAAGATGAACACAGCGAGATTTTAGATCAGATTGCATCAGGAGATGAAGAAGCGGCTGTTCATGCTGCGATGCGTCATCTCGACGGAATTGAATCAGCACTGAATGCTCGGGCATCGCTGAATGGCAATGCGAGCCTAGTCGATCTTTTGAAATCACGATCGCCCTCTCTACGCTGAACTTATTTGTTATTAGACGATGACATCACATCAGATTTTGACTGTTTGACCCAAGAATGAATCGTGGTGTGGCGAATGCCTGTCAATCGCTCGATTTCGCGCAGTTTTAAGCCGAGGTGGTACATTCTCAAGCAGATTTGTTTCACCTCGTCTGAGTAGCCACGCCGCGTGTGAACTGTAATGAATTGCCGATCGCAGTCCTTACATCGATAGTTCTGTTTGCCCTGCCGATGCCCATTCTTTCGGATCATGCTAGACCCACAATACGGACAGTTCATAATTATTGTATACAAAAGCTGTATGAAATCTTGTATACAATAATTAGGTAAACAATTCAAGATTTTGTCGCTAAGATTTAGATACGGCAACAGCGAAAAAGCTGATGGAACTCAGAGCCGACAAATTTATGAAAATTAAAGTAATCAACCCGAACACCAGTGCGAGTATGACTGAGCAAATTGGTGCAACAGCGCGGAGCATTGCCAGTCGAGAAACAGAAATCGTGGCGGTCAATCCAGACATGGGACCTGTTTCGATCGAAGGGTTTTACGATGAGGCTTTGAGTGTGATCGGTGTCCTGGATGAAATTCGCAAGGGTGAAGCCCAGGGGACAGATGGTTATGTGATTGCTTGTTTTGGTGATCCTGGATTGTATGCAGCGCGTGAACTGGCACGAGGTCCTGTGATTGGGATCGCAGAGGCTGCAATGCGTACCGCAGTCTTGCTCTCTTCAGAATTCTCGATTGTGACTACGTTGGCTCGGACTCGAATCATTGCTCAGCATTTAGTCGATCGATATGGAATGAATCAATTTTGTCGGAACATTCGATCGATCGATCTTCCGGTATTGAGCATTGAGACAGATACAAAAGCACAGACTGCAATTTTAGAAGAGTGTTATCGAGCCATTAAGGTGGATCAAGTTGGTGCGATCGTCTTAGGGTGTGGTGGAATGGCGCATCTTGCAGTTCAACTGACTCAGGAACTCAATGTTCCGGTTATCGATGGAGTGAGCGCTGCGGTGAAATTGGCTGAAGCAGTGATCTCGCTCAAGCTCAAAACGAGCAAAGCTGGAAGCTACGCATTCCCGATCGCGAAACCTTATACAGGAATTTTTCAATCTTTTTCCTCGTCGGAAAATCCATAGGAGAACAGCTTAGAATCGTGAATCAGAATAGTTCACAGCCTTGCAGATGAAAGTTGCGCCTACACAAACGAAATCCGTCGATCAATATTTGACCAACCTGTACAAACAGTTTTTCAACGCTTATTTTTGGCGTAAGGGATTTAATTGCTTGAGTTGCTGAGATTGTTCTTTTAACCGAATTGCTAAGCGATCGCACACCAACTCACATAGTTCAAAAATTAGCGGATCAGTGATTTCGTAGTAAACGCTCACGCCTTGGGGCTGCCGAGAGACAAGACCTGCTTGCGCTAGAATCTTCAGATGTTTCGACACATTGGCTTGCCCTAATCCCGTTTCGTCAATAATCTCGCTTACATTCTTAGCTCCCGATCTCAGGCTACACAAAACTTGAAGCCGACTCGTCTCGGACAACACTTTAAAGTAATCTGCTACAGGAGCTAATGCTGTAGGAGAAGCTTGCAACTTCGATCGACTCGCCATATCAATTCTTAATCTATTACCGTATGACAATATTATAGGATAAAGAATCTCAAGTTTTGGAAAGTCAGCAGACCTTAAGTGAAATCGAACATTGCTAGGCATTGCTATGTTGTCAAACAGATGAGCGAAGCTCTCAAAATTAATCTGTTCAAAATTAATCTGTTCAAACAAGAGCGTCATAATTTTTTCGCTTAGATTGAGTGCGCTCTCTTCGATCCAAGGGGACAACCTGTTTTCTGCGGAGAGGCAGAAGCAAAAGGGATTAAATGCCTACTTTCAGTGTGCTTTGATAAATCTTAAATTTCCGCCAATCTATTCTTGCTTTTATACTACTAATTCGTTATATAATGAATTCACGAGATTTAATGACTTTTTCCTGAACAATCTCAGCGATCGAGAGTAAGCCTGCTCCTAGTTTGCGCTGCTTAGATTCTGCTTGAGATAGATTTGCACTTGAAAAAAAGCGTTCTTTGTAAACGAGACGCTCATTTGGAGAATTGACTATGAACCTTTTTGGCACTCATCCTTCTCAAACCCTTGATGCCCAAACCTTGAAACAACAGCTTGATCAAGACACCGTTATCCTCGTTGATGTTCGTGAACCCTTTGAATATCACAAAGAACATATTCCTGGTGCAATTCTTGTGCCCTTGTCCCGATTCAATGCTCAACTCATTCCTCAAACGGCTAAGCGGGTTGTGCTTTATTGTCGTTCGGGTCATCGCTCTGCGATCGCTGCTCGGAAGTTACTGAAGGCAGGTTTTTTGGATGTCATTCAACTCGAGCATGGAATCGGTGCTTGGAGACAATTCGGATATCCGCTCGAAGTTGGAAAGGGAGCATCATGATGATTTGGATCATTGGACATCTTCTCGCTGTTGGTATTGGACTCAGCTTGGGCTTGATTGGCGGGGGTGGCTCGGTGCTAGCGCTGCCTATTCTGGTCTATGTAATGGGTGTTGCGCCGAAATCCGCGATCGCGATGACGTTAGTGATTGTCGGGACAGTCAGCTTACTCGGTGTGATTCCGCATTGGAAAGCTGGAAACGTCAGCCTTAAGACCGCTTTGGTGTTTGGTGGAGCAACGATGATTGGGGCATTTGTGGGAGCGAAAATTGCCGCGCTGCCCTTTGTATCTGGAACCTTTCAAATGCTTTTGTTTGCGGTGATGATGGTGCTGGCAGCAGGATTTATGATTCAGAAGAGTGCTAAACGCACTCGATCGAGCGAATTGGACTTCTATCCAAAGCCTGTCTGCAAGTACTGTTGGCTCTGGCTGTTGACCGAAGGAATTGGCGTTGGAGTCTTGACTGGACTGGTGGGAGTTGGAGGCGGCTTTGCGATCGTGCCTGCTTTGGTGCTGCTTGGTCGCGTCCCGATGAAGCAAGCGATCGGCACATCACTGCTCGTGATTGTCTTAAACTCGGTCGCCGGATTTCTCGGCTATCTGGGGCAAGTGCCGTTGGACTGGGAATTGATGGGATCGTTTATTGTGGCAGCGAGCCTCGGCACAATTCCTGGCGCATATCTCGCCCGATTTGTGCCAGCGCGACGATTACAACAGACGTTTGGCTATTTTCTGTTAGCCGTCGCAGCCTTTGTTCTTGCGCAAAATCGTCATAGCTTCAAACTCTCTCAATCTCATAACAGCGTTCACGCACAAGTCATTCAACAATCAAGTAGACAATTATGACTTTACTGTATTACTATATAGTAAGATAATGAATCAAAAGTCTTTTGTTTGGAGTTTACTCTCATGCTATTCCGACAACTCTTTGATGCAGAAACGAGTACTTACACATATCTGATTGCTGATCTAACCACAAAAGAAGCAGTTCTTGTCGATCCGGTTCTCGAACAAGTGGAACGCGATCGCCAGATCCTCAATGAATTAGGCTTGACGCTGAAATTCTGTCTCGAAACGCATATTCACGCGGATCACATCACAGGAACCGCAAAACTCCGAGAAGCAACAGGCTGTTGCGGAATTGTGCCTGAAAATGCCCATGCCGCTTGTGCCGATCGCAAAATTCGAGATCGCGAAGTTCTGGAAGTCGGCAGTGTCCGAATTGAAGCGATCGCAACCCCAGGACATACAGACAGCCATATGGCCTATCTAGTGAATGGCACTCATTTGCTCACTGGAGATGCCTTGTTTATTCGCGGTAGTGGACGGACTGATTTTCAAAGTGGCGACGCTGGAACTTTGTATGATTCTGTGACAGAACGCTTGTTCACTCTACCAGAAGCAACGCTTGTTTATCCTGGACATGACTATCGAGGACACACAGTTTCTACGATCGCTGAAGAGAAACAATGGAATCTCCGATTCAGCGGACGCAGCCGCAATGACTTTATTGAATTGATGAACAGCCTCAATTTGCCCAATCCGAAAAAGATGATGGAAGCCGTCCCTGCAAACGAACGCTGCGGCAACTTGATCACAGTTTAGTTTACACAATGATTCACAGAAGAGATACCATGACGATGATGCGATTGAAAGAATTAAAGACGATCGATGCTCAAACTTTGAAACAAGCGATCGACCAAGATACAGTCACGCTGATTGATGTGCGAGAACCCGGAGAGTACGCTGGAGAACATATTCCTGGCGCAACACTTGTTTCGCTTTCTCGCTTTGATCCAGCTAGCATTCCACAGCAGCAAGATAAAAACATTGTCTTGTATTGTCGATCGGGAAATCGATCCGCGATCGCTGCTCAAAAACTATTGGATGCAGGTTTCGAGGACGTCACTCATCTTGCTGATGGACTCGTTGCTTGGAAAGAGGCGGGCTATCCGACTCAAATCGATCGCGCAGCACCCATCAGTCTGATGCGCCAAGTACAGATTGTGGCTGGATCAGGTGTGGTACTTGGTACACTCTTAGGTGCATTTGTGTCTCCTTGGTTTTTGCTGTTGAGCGGCTTTTTTGGTGCAGGACTTGTATTTTCTGGAGTCACAGATACCTGCATGTTAGCGATGATCCTTGCCAAACTCCCGTACAACCAACGTTATCGCGCTAGATTGTAGTAAACAAAGTGAGCACTGCATCATCTCACAACCCTTGCTTGTGCGGATGATAGCAGGCTCATACAAGTTACTTCAAAGTCGTCTAAGTTTGAAGACCTTACCGCTACAAAATTCAGCAAAGGGTAGCTACGTTCCAGGAATAATTGCTGCTGGCAATGATATTCAAGCACTTGTTCTGTAGAACTGTGGCTACTTTTTACTTCGATCGCTAGAATCGCGAGTAGAAGAAAAAGTGCAACTGTTAGTATCTCTTTCGATCATCTCCAGCAGCAATCAGATATATTGAAAGAACAGCATTGAGTGATTGTTTCGCTTCATTTTTCTCAATGACTGAAGAATAAGAATCGCTTCATTTTCTGAATTCAGGAGAAGAAACTATGATTCATCGCCAACCTATTCTCTACAGTCTTGCAGGTCTTCTCGCAGGTGGTGTGATCACCGCTTTGATTCTGCTGACGGCTAGACCCACAGCCCCCTCGAATTCCTCGAATTCTGATCCCGTATCCAATTCAACAAGGAATTCTGCAAATCCCGCTTCTATTCCCGTTAGACCGCGGATGATGGGACAAACCGATCAACACTTCATTGTGATGATGATTCCGCATCATGAGGATGCTGTAGCGATGGCTGACTTGGCATCAAATCGCGCTCAGCATTCTGAACTGAAAGCTCTAGCACGATCGATTAAAACGACCCAAACCCGTGAAATTCAGGAGATGCAAACCTGGTACAAGCAGTGGTATGGCACAACGGTTCCGCAATGGCAACCAGGAATGGGAATCAAGAGTCCGAGCAACCAGTTGGCTCGATCAGCGGGTTCTCCTGGTTGGGGGATGGGAATGATGGGGCATAGAGGCATGATGGGAATGCGCACAGATTTGGTAGCGCTGCAAAACGCCAAAGACTTCGATCGTACCTTCATCGAAGAGATGATTCCACATCATCAAATGGCAGTCATGATGGCACAAATGGTACTGACGAACTCTCAGCATCCTGAAATTCAGCGTTTAGCGGAATCCATTGTTAAAACTCAAACTGCAGAGATTAACCAGATGCAGCAGTGGTATCAGACTTGGTATCCGTCCCAAACCCAATAGAACTTCTTGAGGACAGACACTCAAGATTCAGCCGATTTCACTCCAACCCTAAACCGGAGAAACACTTCAGATGAGTTATTACTTCAGCAAAATGCTCCATACCTCTTTTGATCAAGCCATTGAACAAGTGAATCAAAGTTTGAAGCAGCAAGGATTTGGTGTGCTCACGGAAATCGATGTGCAAAACACGCTGAAAAAGAAACTTGATGTCGAAATGCCAGCCTACAAAATCCTAGGAGCTTGTCATCCATCTTTTGCTTATCAAGCCCTGCAACTCGAAGATAAAGTTGGAACTATGCTGCCTTGTAATGTGGTTGTCCAACAAAAGTCAGAAGGGGTCGAAGTGGCAGCCGTTGATCCGATCGCATCAATGCAAGCGATCGAAAACTCAGATCTACAGGGAATTGCAGAGCAAGTCAGAGCCAAGCTGAAAACCGCGATCGAGACTTTATAAGCTAGGTTTTGTTCTTATGAATCATTCAACGGCTCCACACCCTGAATCGAAGTCTCCTCGGCTTAGTGAGTCAATTTGCCAAATCGTCGATCGATTCTAAGCTCGTGCTTTTGATTATCTTAGTTGCTTTGCGCTTCGGAATGGGTGCAATGGCAGATGTCTCTGTACAAATGCCTGGGAGTCCACAATGATAGCAACATTCCGGCTCAATCAAAGGGATCAATGCGATTTGCTAAAAGTGCAACCGGAATCATTGGCACTGCGGGCAATAAGCAGATGAGCCATTGAGTGAGATTTAAGGGAGCTGTTTTAAATAGAGTATTCATCACACTCCATTGGCTAAAGACAATCTGTAACATCACAGCTCCAGCAATTCCATAAAGTATGGCACGGGTATCACCGAATGAAATAGGTTGTTTCCCGCGAAGTTTAGCCATGATCGTCTTGCCTAATTGGCTAATGCTGAGTAAGTAAACAATCCGACCTGCGACAAGTGCTTGGATTGCCATCGTTCGCGCTAGTTCCAGATTTCCAGTACTTTGACGCACCCATTCAAACATCCCGAAGATCAAAATCCAGTTAAAGACGGAGATGACTAAAATTCTGTAGATCAGAGTTTTTGATAGTAAAGGTTCACGCGGATTGCGCGGCGGATGTTGCATAACCCGCTCAGTTTTTGGCTCGAAGGCTAGAGGAACCGTCATCGCGATCGAGTTCACCATATTCAGCCACAAGACTTGCAGCGATAGAATCGGCAAAGCTCTCGCAAATAAGGCACTGATCAAAATCGTCATCGATTCGCCACCATTGACCGGAAGAATAAACGCGATCGCTTTCTTGAGATTCTGATAAACGGTGCGTCCTTCTTCCACAGCAGCTTCGATCGACGCAAAGTTATCATCAGTCAGCAACATATCTGCGGCTTCCCGCGCTACATCCGTTCCCGCACCCCCCATCGCAATGCCGATGTCTGCTTTTCTCAGTGCAGGCGCATCATTCACGCCGTCTCCCGTCATGGCAACAATTTCACCCTTCGATTGCAAGGCTTCGACGAGCCGAAACTTTTGGGCTGGAGCAACCCGCGCAAAGACAACACTGTTTTCTACAACCTGAGAGAGTTCTCGATCGTCCATGCGTTCGAGTTGCTGTCCATCGATCGCAGTGGCATGACCTGCGTTTTGGAGTCCGATGCGTTGAGCGATCGCTTTCGCAGTCGTAATATGATCGCCCGTGATCATTTTTACTTGGATACCCGCAGACTGGCAGGACTGAACAGCCGCGATCACTTCAGACCGAGGCGGATCGATCATGCCCTGTAAACCTAAGAAAATCAATCCAGAATCAAGGTCATGATGATCGATCGACGACTGAGATTTAGATACAGTTTTCTTCGCAAACGCTAGCACCCGTAGGCCTTCTTGCGCCATTGTTTCGACTTGTTGTTCAATGTGTTGACGATCGAGTGGATGCTTCTCGATTGTATGTTCACACCGTTTGAGAATGGCTTCGACGGAGCCTTTTACATAGATGATGTGCTCAGTTGCAGTATCATGCAAAGTTGCCATGTATTGAAATTGCGACTCGAACGGAATCGAATCAATGCGAGGCAGGGATTGCGAAATGTGAGCTAGATGAAATCCTGCTTTGTTCGCAGCCGTGATCAATGCGCCTTCGGTCGGATCACCAATCACAAGCCAACGATCGTTCTCTTCCTCTAGATGGGAGTCATTACACGCGAGTCCGGCAGTTAGGCATTCTTGTAAAGCGCGTGCATTGGTCACACTCACGATTGCTCCAGTGGAGTCAGTCATCTCGCCGTCGGGACTATAGCCTGTTCCACTGACTGAATAAGTCTGATCGCCTGCATAGATGGCTTGCACCGTCATTTGGTTTTCGGTCAGCGTTCCGGTTTTATCCGAACAAATCACAGTCGCACTTCCAAGGGTTTCCACCGCAGGGAGTTTTCGCACGATCGCGTGTCGCCGCGCCATGCGATTGACCCCGATCGCTAATGTCACGGTTACTACCGCAGGCAATCCTTCGGGAATCGCGCTCACTGCTAACGCTACTGCTGCTTCAAACATTTCCGCTAGTGATTGTCCTTGTCCCACCCCCACAGCTAAGGTCAATGCTGCCAGTGCGAGAATGATGTAGAGCAAGGTATGGCTAAATTTAGCGAATTTGCGCGTTAGAGGAGTGCTGAGATCCGTTTGTTGATCGAGCGATCACGAAATTTTGCCGACCTCAGTTTCGTTTGCCGTTGCTACGACAATGCCGCTTCCTTGTCCAAACGTGACAAAACTGCCCGCATACGCCATATTTTGTCGTTCTGCCAGCGGTGTTTGGGGTTGCAGGGGTTCCGTCAGTTTTTCAACCGGAACAGATTCTCCGGTGAGCGCCGATTCATCAATTTGTAAGTTGCGAGTAGTAATCAAGCGCAAATCAGCAGGAACTTTGTCGCCTGAAGCGAGGAGGACTAGATCTCCTGGAACAAGCTCTTGTGAAGGAGTACGTTGTTTTTGTCCGTTGCGAATCACCGTTGCTTCTGTGGTGACTGCTTTGGCAAGAGCCGCGATCGCGCCTTCTGCTTTCGACTCCTGCACAAACCCAATGATGGCATTAATGATCGTCACACCCCAAATGACGGCTGCATTCGTCCACGATCCTAAGAATGCTTTAATTGCACCAGCAACAATCAGAATGTAGAGCAACGCTTGATTGAACTGAAGTAGAAATCTGAACCAAGCTGGCTTTCCCGGTTTTACTGTTAGCTCATTCAAGCCATAGCGCTGTTGATTCTGGCTAACCTGAGTAGAAGATAACCCAGCTTTAGGATCGCTCTGAAATTGCGCAATGACTTCTGGAGCCGTTGCTTCATAATGCGAGCGAGACAAAGCTTGAGAGCGTGTATTTGTCGTCATAATAGTAGTGTCACGAGTCAAATTTAAGATGTGATCAGTAACAATAAAAAATCGATCGCGATCTCTCCTCACTCAAGAGTGCAGAGGAATACCGCTCACAACTCTAACGAATTTGTAGAACTTAACCTAGAAAGGCGATTGTTGAGAGCTAGATAGCTGTTGTGTAAGTTGGGTAGTGTTCTAGATATGTGGATATATGGCAGAATGAAAACGATGTGTTAGAGGGCTGAGTCGAGATGGTCCTAGAACCTGTTCAATGTCCCGATTGCCAGAGTGTGGATGTCGTTAAGCATGGTCG
>NZ_JAFLCJ010000031.1:0-50854 GCF_017302695.1 Leptolyngbya sp. UWPOB_LEPTO1
TGCAACAGATACAGCACCTGGAGCCGTTCTTTACCTGTCGCCGTGGTTTGTGCCCTGAGTAGTTGTTTCAGTTCTTCAGCGCTTTCTTGAATCTCTAGCTTGTAAACGCCTGCCATCGTCGCTGACGGAATGCTACATCTGAGTTATATCATCTGTAGTCATATTTTGGAGATTTGGTATTAAGCGCTCAGCCCAGTTAAAATGCGACAAATTGAGAGAAATCTCTCATTCGCAAACCTGCTCGATTCAGTATTAAATCTTCTTGTTCCCACAGAAGATTTAGAATGCGAGCAAATTTGAAATCGAGTGTGTCAAGGTTTGATAGAGTGCTAAATCTACCCAAGCTTATCGAACGCTCGTGATTACTTCTGAACATCCTAAACCTGTCTATCAGGTTGGGGGCAGTCTACCGCCTCGATCTACCAGCTATGTCTATCGGCAAGCCGATCAAGATTTATTTCAAGCCTTGCGCAATCAGGAGTTCTGCTATGTGCTCAATGCGCGGCAGATGGGCAAATCTAGCTTGCGGGTGCAAACTGCGTTACGACTACAAGCAGAAGGAGTCAGTTGCGTCACGATCGATCTGACCGAAATCGGTACCCAACAAATCACGATCGAGCAATGGTACGCTACGATCGCTGCTTTTCTTGTCAGACGATTTCAACTCGATATTCATCTATCCCAGTGGTGGGAGTCACATGCTCATCTCTCACGAGTCAATCGTTTGGGTGAATTCATCGAAATCGTTTTACTGACTCAAGTTCAAGATCCAATTGTAATTTTTATTGATGAAGTCGATAGTGTTCTCAGTCTGAATTTTCCGTCAGATGACTTCTTTGCTCTCATTCGGACTTGCTTCAATAAACGCACAGATAATCCTGCCTATCAGCGGTTAACCTTTTGCTTGATCGGCGTGACGACTCCCAGTGATCTGATCGCTGATCGCGCTCGTACTCCCTTCAATATCGGACAAGCGATCACGCTACAGGGCTTTCAATTAACAGAATCGACTCCACTGCTCTGTGGATTGCTCAACTTTCCCGATCCAGAAATGATTTTGCGTCACATTCTCGATTGGACAGACGGACAGCCATTTCTGACCCAAAAGCTCTGCAACCTCGTTCAAAACACCCTGCTTGAACATCCTGAAGAAGCTTCGCCAGCCTGGATTGATCAACTGGTTCAGACCCATTTACTTCAACACTGGGAAAGTCAGGATGAACCTGAACATCTCAGAACGATTCGCGATCGCTTATTGCTTCGAGAAGAATGGGCAGGACGGTTGCTCGGACTCTATCAACAAGTGCTACAAAACCGTGGGATTGCCTGTGATGATAGTTTGGAACAGACCGAATTATTGCTCTCTGGTTTAGTCAAGAAGCAACAAGGGACGCTACAAGTCAAAAATCGAATTTATCGAGAAGTTTTCACCTTAGAGTGGGTCAATCAACACTTGAGCCGATTGCGCCCTTATGCGGAAGCCTTCAATGCGTGGATGGTTTCTCAGCAAACCGATGATTCTCGCTTGTTACGAGGGCAAGCGCTAGCAGATGCTCAGCAGTGGAGTCAAGGCAAACATTTAAGCGACTTAGATTATTGGTTTTTGTCAAGTAGTGAACAATGCGATCGTCGAGAAATGCAACAGGCTTTGGAAGCAACCCAAGCCAGGGAAATCCAATCCCGATTGCTGCAAGAACGCAAAGTTGTCAAGTTGCAGCAGACATTACTTGGAAGTTTAGCAGTGCTGTCTACGATCGCGATTGGGATTAGCGGATTTGCGTTGCATCAATATCAAGAGTCAAAGTTAAGTCAAATTCGAGCTTTAGCTTCTTCTTCAGAAGGCTTATTCGCCTCAAATCGACAGTTGGATGCCATGATTGACGCGATCGAAGCTGAACGTCATTTACGCAAACTCCAGCAAGTCGATCCTCAAACTCTTACGAAAGTAGAAGCTGCCTTACGGCAAGCAGTCTATGCAACTAATGAAACTAACCGTTTAATTGGGCATCAAGGCTCAGTTCTGACAGTTGCGATCAGTCCAGACAGCCAAGTTATTGCTACTGGTAGTAATGATAAAACAGTCAAGCTCTGGTCGCAAGATGGAACCTTACTCAAAACGTTAAAGCACACTGCGACAGTGCATCGCGTTGCGTTCAGCCCTGACAGTTCTCGCGTTGTAACCGGAGGCTTAGATGGCACAGTCAATCTCTGGAACATCAATGGTACTCCGTTAAAGACAATTCAGGCACACCAGTCTCCAGCTTGGGGAGTTGCTTTTAGTGCAGATGGACAAACGATCGCGTCAGCTAGTGCAGATAAAACAGTAAAAGTTTGGACAGTAGATGGCAAGCTACGATCGACCTTAACTGGTCATGCAAAAGCCGTTTGGGGCGTTGCTTTTAGTCCGGATGGACAAACAATTGCTTCAGCAGGGGTCGATCGTGTCATCAAATTGTGGAATCTGAAGGGGCAGGAGCTCAAAACACTCAAAGGGCATCGAGCAGCCGTTTGGGAAGTCACATTTTGCCCGCAGACGAATTTGATTGTTTCGGTGAGTGGCGATCGCACAGCAAAACTTTGGAGCCGAGATGGCAAGCTTGTCAGAACTCTCCAAGGCGAACGTCCCATGATTGGCGTTGCTTGTAGTGCAAATGGTCAATTTATTGCCACAAGTGGGACGGATAACTTTGTCAGTCTTTGGAAGCCAGATGGAACTTTAGTTCGACATCTAAAGCAGCATAATGCCGTGATTCGCAGTGTGGCATTAAGTGCTGATGGACTGATGGCAGCTTCTGCGAGTGACGATGGGACTGTCAAACTTTGGCAGCGAAATCAATCTCTCTTGAGACCCCTGAATGGTCATCAGGACGTCATTTGGGAAGTTGCAACGAGTCCGAATGGAAAACTGATTGCAACCGTGAGTGGAGATGGCACACTCAAACTATGGAACATGAACGGAACTTTGATCCAAACGATTCAAGGCAGAGAAGCGGGCTTCCGCAGTGTTGCTTTTAGCCAGGACAGTCGAATTCTGGTCACAGGGGATATGAATCGCACGGTTCAACTCTGGAAGGTGAACGACTCTAAACAATTTTCGCTTCAACGATTGCGAACGCTAACTGGACACGAAGCAAGTGTCTATGCAGTCGCAATGAGTCCCGATGGTCAAACAATTGCATCTGCCGGAGATGACAAAACGATCAGACTTTGGACGATCGAGGGTAAACCGCTGCATCGCTTCATTGCTCACCAAGAAAGAATTTGGAAGCTTACTTTTAATCCGCAGGGGAACATGCTTGTTTCAGCCAGCGAAGATGGAACCGCTAAACTCTGGACAACAAAAGGTCAGCAGATCGCAACTCTACCCGGACAAGGAGCTATCTGGGGAGCTGCCATTCGTGCTCAAGGGGATATGATTGCTTCGGTCAGCCGTGACGATATGCTGAGGCTATGGCGACCAGATGGCAGCTTAATTAAAAGCATTCCTGGGCAGAGCCGAGGATTAACACGAGTTGCTTTTAGTCCTGATCATCAAATGATCGCAACGGCTGGAGTAGACAATACCGTAAAACTCTGGAGTATCACTGGAGAGTTGCTCAGAACATTACCCGGTCATCGTGGCATCGTCATCAGCCTTGCTTTTAGTGCAGATAGCCGTCATTTGATCTCGGGTGATGATGATGGACAGGTCATTCTCTGGGATTTGCACGCAATTCGTGTCCTCAACCCTTTCGCCTACGCTTGTGATTGGGTGAAAGACTATCTGCGGACAAATCCAGAAGTTCACGATCGCCGGAATCTCTGCCAACAATAATGCTCATAGATTCCTGCTCAGACTGCTCCTGAATATAGATGACGTAGAGCATCGTCGCGATCGCAGAATCAGCAGGGCACTCTACAGCTAATGATCGATGCTTTAGAGAGTTGAGAAAGATGATGCGTGGATTGCTCTGTATCGGGCTAGTCAGCTTAGGCACAATTTCAATCTTAGAACAGGCTCACGCTCAAAATGTCGTTGCTGATAGTTCACTCGGCACAATTGTTACAGGCAGTGCCAATTCTATAATTACAGGTGGCACTCGTCCAAACAATGGTTCCAACCTATTTCACAGCTTCAGCCAGTTTTCTATTCCTACAGGTGGCTCTGCCACGTTTGATAATGCGCTTGATGTCGTTAATATCTTCAGTCGGGTGAGTGGAGGAGCCGCCTCCAACATTGATGGACTCCTTCAGGCGAATGGAACTGCCAACCTATTTCTGCTTAATCCGGCAGGGATTTTATTTGGGACAAATGCTCGCTTAAATATTGGCGGATCATTTGTGGGGACAACCGCCGATCGCATTCAATTTGCAGATGGCTCTCAATTCGTTGCAACCGATCCCAATCCCGCCCCCCTGTTAACAATGAGCGTCCCCAGCGGGCTGCAAATGGGACAAAGTTCGAGTAGCATTCAGGTTCAAGGTCAAGGTCATCAGATTCTGCATCTCCCTATCTTTTTAGAATCTGCCACTCGTAACCCTCAGCAGGTCGGCTTAAAAGTGCAACCCGGAAGAACCTTAGCGCTCATTGGCAACGGAATTCAACTTAACGGCGGTGTGCTCATTGCAGAAAGTGGGCAGGTGAATCTAGCAAGCTTGAGCACAGGAACAGTTCAGTTTGATTCCACCCTGCCTCAATGGAACTTCAAAGCGGACACCACTGCAAAATTAGCAAATATTCAGCTTACGCAAGCTTCGCTCCTTGATACGAGTGGCAATCCTGGGGGGTCAATTCATCTACAGGGAAAAGACATTCAGATTCAGAACAGTTCTATGCTGTTTGTTCAACATTACGGAACACAAGCAGCAGGGCGTATTCAAGTCAAAGCAGACTTACTAGAACTAAGCGGTGCACTCCGCAATCGGGATCAAAGTTTAATTCTGAGTGAGAATCTAGGCAGCAGTCCCGGTGCTCACATCGATATTTCAGCCCGACAAATCGTGGCACGCGATGGAGGTGAAATTCTTTCTACAACATTCCGCAATGGAGGAATGGGCGGCGATATTTCAGTCAATGCGCGTGACTCAATCCAACTCTTTGGGGTTTCACCCTTTGATGGCACTCGCTTTAGCGGCATTGGCGCACCGTCCAATTTAGGGGGAGGTCGAGGTGGTAACATCTCGATTACGACTGGAGATTTTATTGCTAGGAATGGAGCAGGCATCATTTCTCGTGTTCTGGGGGGACGAGGCACTGGGACGATTCAGCTGCGCTCAGATAGCATTTCCCTAATCGGCGAAAATCCAGTTATTGCTGGTAATAGCAGCATTGTTTCTTCAACCTTTCTCGGTGGAGATGCAGGCGCGATCGTGATTGATACGGGGCGGATTGTCCTCGGAGCATCTGGGGCAATTTCTGCAAGTACGTCTGGCACTGGGAATGCAGGAAGTTTAACGGTGAATGCTCGCGAATCGATCGAGATTGACGGCTCGAATGTGGCTTTAGCTTTACCCAGCCGAATCTCAGCATCCGGGCAGCAGCTCTCCGCCCGATTTCGGCAGATCTTTGGACTCCCGGCTCTACCCACAGGAAATGGTGGGAACTTAGTGGTCAATTCGCCGAATATCACTATCCGAAATCAAGGATTTATTGCAGCTGAGAATGTTGGCAGTGGCAATGCTGGCGATCTCAAGATTCAAGCGGACTCGATTTTACTAGAGCGACAGGGTCAGATTAGAACCTCAACCACTGTAGGTCAAGGGGGAAATCTAGAACTCACAGCACGCGATTCACTGATTATGCGGCAGCAGAGTTTGATCAGTGCAAGAGCCGGTGAACGAGGAAATGGTGGCAATATTATGATCAATGCCCCAATCATTGCGGGCTTTGAAAATAGCGACATCATTGCCAATGCAGTTCGCGGTCGGGGCGGCAATATTCAGATTACGACTCAGGGGATTGTTGGACTCCAGTATCGTCCTCAACTTACCCCTGACAACGACATTACAGCGAGTTCCGAATTTGGGGTGAATGGTTCTGTTCAAGTCAGAAATGTCGGAGTTGATCCGAATTCTGGGCTAATGACGTTATCGGAAAAGCTTATCGATACGAGTCAGCAGGTTGCAGAAGGGTGTTCATCTGCGAAAAATGGCAGTTTTATCATCACCGGGCGTGGGGGAATGCCTGAAAATCCTGCTGAACGTGTCGTGCGCGATCGTCCTTGGACTGATCTTCGCTCTCTCCGTCACACATCCGTTACCCGTTCAGCGTCAACACTACCCGCTGAACCCTTAATCGAAGCAACCACCTGGCATCGCAGTCCTCAGACGGGTCGCATCGAACTAATCGCAGCTCGACCTAACCGCGCAACCCTATTCGCAACTTGTAGTGTGTCTTCTGATATCACTTCACAAGTTGATTGAGCGAGCCGTCAACTGCATCAATCGGTGAAACAAGCCCCGAAACCGCTACATTTAAAGACATGGCATTGGAGAAACGCGATGTTTAATTTAGGCTGGGTTGAAATTGGAGTCATTTGCCTCGTTGCGCTGCTCATCTTTGGGCCGAAAAAGATTCCTGAACTGGGGGGAACTTTTGGCAAAACGCTGCGGAACTTTAAAGAAGGTATGACTCAAGCGGATGAGCCAGACGAGATTGAACCTGGCGACGATCGCTAAATCCTTAAGTACGGTCGTCCTAGAAAATTAGACGGTTATCCTCCCTCGTTGGTTTGCAAATTCCCTCGGTAGAGTGGGGTGTAGAACTACAGGAAAGTTTACAACTGTAGGTAGTTCACGCTCCTCTGCTGTTGGCGCATTTGTCAACGCAGACCTCGCATAGTGGAGAAAGCCCGATGTTTGAATACTTCACCGATCAGGCGATCGAGACCATCATGTTTGCCCAAGAAGAAGCCCGCCGACTGCGGCAGAACTCTGTGGGCACAGAAGCAGTTTTGCTGGGCTTACTCAGACAGGATGATACGATCGCCGTATCGGTCTTGCATGAATTGGGCGCAGACCTAAGCAAAGTGCGCTCAGAGGTCGAAAAAATTGTCGGTTATGGAAATGGTGCGTCGTTTGGAGAACTTCCCTTTACGCCCAAAACGCGCCAAATCCTGGAACGAGCGCTACAACAAGCCCAGATGATGGGAATGCGCTACGTTCGTGCAGAACACATTTTATTAGCCTTAGTCGATGACAACCAAGGCGTTGCCATCAAAGTCTTGAGCCAATTGGGTCTAAATCCAGCTGAAATCCGTGCCCACATCACCCGCGCTCAAGCGGAACCGATGGCAGTAGGACAACCGACTGCACCTCGAAAAGCGACTGGCTCGAATAAATTAGTCGCCCTGAACGAGTTTGGGACAAATTTGACCCAGATGGCAGCAGAAGGAAAGCTCGATCCCATGATTGGACGGCAGAAGGAACTCGATCGCGTCATTCAAATTCTCGGTCGCCGCTCCAAAAATAATCCAGTTTTAGTCGGCGAACCGGGTGTGGGTAAAACTGCGATCGCAGAAGGACTCGCCCAACGAATTTACGACCAAGCCGTGCCTGAGATTTTGCAAGATCGGCAAGTCTTTATGCTCGATATGGGCGGGTTGCTGGCAGGAACTCGCTTTAGAGGTGAATTCGAGGAACGCATGAAGCAGATTCTCGATGAAGTTCAGCAGTCCGGTAACGTCATTTTATTCATTGACGAAATTCATACCCTCGTTGGCGCAGGTTCGATCGGGGGCGGAATGGATGCCGCGAATTTGATGAAACCTGCTTTGGCACGCGGTCTGTTGCAGTGCATTGGCGCGACGACTTTGGATGAGTATCGTCAACATATTGAGCAAGATGCCGCCTTAGAAAGGCGATTCCAACCCGTCATGGTGGGCGAACCCAGTGTTGAAGAAACGATCGACATTCTTCGAGGATTGCGCGATCGCTATGAGCAACACCACCAATTACTCATTGACGATGCAGCAGTAGAAGCAGCGGCAAAATTAGCCGATCGTTATATTACCGACCGATTCTTGCCGGATAAAGCGATCGACTTAATCGACGAAGCAGGCTCTTTAGTGCGATTACGGCATACCAATCCCGCCTTAAAAGCTCTGAAGAAAGAACTCCGGCAAGTGCAGAAAGAAAAACAAGCGACCGTCGCAGCGCAAGATTTTGACAAAGCTGGCACACTCCGCGATCGAGAATTAGAACTTGAACGCGAATTGTCTGCTGGAGTTCCAGAGGCTGCAATGCCGACTGTGACCGAAGAAGATATCGCGCAAGTTGTCGCATCTTGGACAGGTGTTCCGGTTAGCAAACTGACGGAATCTGAATCAGCCATGCTGCTGCATTTAGACGACGTTCTGCATCAGCGAGTCATTGGACAAAATGAAGCAGTGAGCGCAGTCGCACGAGCAATTAAGCGCGCTCGCGTTGGACTGCAAAGCGCCGATCGCCCGATCGCATCCTTCATTTTCTCAGGACCGACAGGTGTGGGTAAGACTGAACTCGCAAAAGCTTTGGCAGTTGCGGTGTTTGGTTCAGAAGATGCCATGATTCGGTTAGATATGTCCGAATACATGGAATCTCATACCGTCTCGAAATTGATTGGCTCGCCTCCTGGCTATATCGGCTATGACGAAGGCGGACAGTTGACCGAAGCGGTTCGCCGCAACCCCTATACCGTCATTCTGTTTGATGAAGTCGAGAAAGCGCACCCAGATGTCTTTAATCTGATGCTGCAATTACTCGATGATGGTCGTTTGACCGATGCAAAAGGGCGCACGGTCAGCTTCAAGAATACCTTGTTGATCATGACTTCAAACTTAGGGTCAAAAGTGATCGAGAAAGGTGGCGCAGGTTTAGGATTTGCGACTGAAACGGGTTCCTCAGATAGCGTCCAGTACAATCGCATCCGGACTCTCGTGAATGATGAGTTGAAGCAATATTTCCGTCCAGAATTTCTCAACCGCGTGGACGAGATAATTGTCTTCCGTCAATTGACTCGCCCTGAAATCATTGAGATTGCTGACTTGATGATTCAAGAGGCAGCAACTCGGATTGCAGAGCAAGGCATCTCGCTCGAAGTCAGCGATCGCTTCAAAGAACGAGTCGTTGTAGACGGTTACAACCCCAGTTATGGAGCACGCCCATTGCGTCGCGCGATTGCTCGGTTACTCGAAGATAGTTTGGCTGAAGCCTTCTTAGCAGGTCAAATTCAGAGGGGAGACACCGCGATCGCCGATGTCGATGATGATCAGCAAGTGGTGATCAAAGCTGTGAAAATGCCCGTCTCGATCGCCGCTTCTGCGTAGGTTTTCTTCGCAAATCTACTCTACATACTTTTGATCAGAAGCCTTATGTATCTACATAGGGCTTTTTCTGTGTTCTTCGATTCAAGGAGTCACAACAGGCTTGAAAGTTATCCCTTTTCTGCCTCGTCGAAGCCTACTTGAACAAGCTATCATTCAGACAATCCTGTCATTCTGGACGGCGATTTGGACAAATCGTCGCGAATCAGAGCTAAAAGCGAACAATGCTACAAATTTCTAGAACCGTGAGTATTCCCGATGATGAGATTGAGATGAGGGCAGTTCGTTCTCAGGGAGCGGGCGGACAAAATGTGAATAAAGTTTCCACAGCGATTCATCTTCGATTTGATATTCAGGCTTCTACATTGCCCGATCGCTATAAAGAAAAACTGCTGAAGCTCAGTGATCATCGGATCACAAAAGAAGGAGTCATTGTCATTAAATCGCAAGAGCATCGCAGCCAAGAGCAGAATCGGGAAGAAGCATTGCAGCGACTTCGAGCACTGATTCAGAGTGCAATGATTGTGCCCAAGCCTCGTAAGCCCAGTCAGCCGACCCGCAGTTCTCAGAGGAAACGGTTAGATTCCAAAACTCGCCGCAGTCAAATTAAATCGATGCGCGGAAAAGTAACCGATGAGTAGCGTTGATATCTAGTTCGCTCCTGAATCAATGAAAGGAATCGCCAAACCCCATAAAACGAAATAAGATATAGTTCTTATGTTCTGCTCGTTTTACTTGCCTCATGCCTACCAAGCTCCTGATTGTCGAAAGCCCCGGCAAAGTGAAAAAACTCAGCCAAATTCTCGGCTCAGATTGGCTGGTGAAAGCCAGCATGGGACACGTTCGGGAACTCGCGAGCGATGGCATTGACTCCCTCGGATTCGAGCTAGAACCGGGCAAAGTCAAGTGCCGATTTGTCCCCAGAGGAACCCGTGGCAAAGAGACGATCGCGCAACTCAAATCCGCCGTCCAAAAAGTCAACACCGTCTACCTTGCTACCGACGACGATCGAGAAGGCGAAACGATCGCATGGCATCTGCAACAAGCGCTCCACCTCAAACAACCGCAGCGCGTTGTTTACAGCGAAATTACGGCACCTGCGGTCAAACGAGCGATCGCTCATCCCCGCCCTCTCAATCAAAACCTCGTCGATGCTGGACTCTGCCGCACCGTCCTCGACAAACTCGTCGGCTACAAAGGCTCCCCCTTGCTCTGGAAATTGCAGAATGGAGCAAAATCAATGGGACGAGTGCAGAGCGCCACACTTCACATTCTGTGCGATCGCGAACGTCAAATCGAAGCGTTTGTCCCACAAGATTATTGGAATGTCTTTGTCGAATATGCAGAAGGCTTTCGCGCTTTCTACCACGGCTCAGACACGCCTGAAGCTGAAGCTACACCAGATGATGCAACTCCCGCTAATGAACGCAGCACTCCCGAATCAACTCGCGTGCTCAGCCAAGCTGAAGCCGATCGCTTAGTTCAACAAGCCCAAGCTTATCCGCATCACATTTTGTCGATCGAGGGCAAAATCGTAAACCGTACCCCGCCACCGCCCTTTGTGACTTCTAGCTTGCAGCAAGCGGCTGGCTCGCGCCTTAAGTTTAGTCCTGAAAAAACGATGCAGGTCGCGCAGTCGCTCTATGAAGCGGGACATATCACCTATATGCGCACGGATAGCATTGAACTCAGCCCAGAGTATTGCAATGCAGCCCGACAATGGCTCACAGACCATGATCCAGACAATGTTCCGAAGAAAGTGACGAACCATCGAAAAGTAAAAGGTTCACAAGAAGCCCACGAAGCAATCCGTCCAACTGATATCAATCGAGCGTCGGCTCAACTGAAACTCGAACTTTCAAGTGATGAATTTGCCCTGTATGTGTTGATTTGGAAACGTGCGATCGCATCTCAATGTCAGCCTGCTCGGGTGCGCCAGACTCGAATTTTGACGCGATCGGGCAACATTTCTTGGCAAGCCAAAGGACAAGTGATTGAATTTGCAGGCTACAGCAAGTACTGGAATAACTTAAGTGCTGATGTTGAATTGCCCTTGTTGCAAGCCAATCAGGCTTTAACATTAGCGCAAGCAGCACACGAACAAAAGCAAACCCAACCTCCGCCTCGTTACAGCGAACCCAAATTAGTTCAAGTCATGGAACGGCAAGGAATTGGACGACCGAGCACCTATGCTCCGACAATTCTTACTTTGAAAGAACGAGCTTACGTAGATGTGGTGAAAGGAGTATTGCAACCGACTACTCTAGGTTTAGATGTCGATCGCTTTTTAGCTGATGCTTTGCCGGATTTACTTCAATCTGCATTCACCGCTGAGATGGAGCGATCGCTCGATCACATTGCAGCAGGTCAGCAAAATTGGCAAAAGTATCTCACAGCTTGGAATGAGACGTACTTTGAACCCGCGTTATTAAAAGCAGAGCGAATTCTTCCGCAACATTTGACAAATTCGCCCATTCCACGATCGACAAAGCAACTTCAACTCTCTAGAACTCGCTGCCCAAGCTGTGAAAAGCCGCTTGCTAAAGTTCCAAGTAGCAAAGTCAAAAAGAAATACTTTCTCAAATGTGTAGAAGGTTGTGAGAATGTTGTTTTGTTTTGGTCTGAGCGATCGAAACGTTGGGAAGCTCCACAAGCCAAAAGCGATCGACCTGAGTTAGCAAAACCACAACTCACCGATTTTTCCTGTCCAGTTTGCCGAAAAGCGTTAGAACGCTATGACTATCAAAAAGAAGGACAGACCAAAACGTTACTCCGTTGTTCAAATCCCAAAGCCAGAACAGATCCTAAGCACAAAGATGTGGTTTACTTCCAAACAGAAAAAGGTTGGTGGAGTCCAAAATTTGGAGAACTAAAACCAACCTAATTGTTCGATCGTGTTGTTATGCAGACCAATCTATCGGTTGGGGTAATAGTTGAAAGGTTATCGGTTAGCCACAAATGCCTCAGAAATTTATCATGAAGGCGATGGGAAATCTTAACGTTAGTGCTTGAACCATGGAGTAAAATGTACAAGCCTTAACTAAAAAATTCTATGATTCGATTGACCATACCCCATGACACAAGTGCATTACTTGCTTTGGCAGAGGCAACAGGGCTTTTCGAGTCAAATCAAATTGAAGAACTCGCTCAAATGCTAAATCAGCATTTCAGTAACGAAACAGATAGCCAAGGTGTATGGCTCACCGACTACGATAATGAGCCAGTGGGGGTTGCCTACGTTGCGCCAGAACGTATGACAGAAGGGACATGGAATCTCTATCTGATTGCTATTCATCCCAACCACCAAAAACAGGGACGCGGAGCCGTGTTGTTGCGATATGTCGAGCAAATGCTCGCTGAGCGCGGTGAGCGTGTGCTACTAGTGGAAACATCTGGAACAGACGACTTTGAATACGTTCGCGCATTTTACCGCAACAATGATTACGTGGAGGAAGCGAGAATTCGCGATTTCTACACAGACGGTGTCGATAAAATTGTCTTTCGCAAGTCACTGAGAAGTGTTGCTGCATAACATAATCCCGTTTCACACCGACCGTATCGAGTTGGTTGGTTGAGAACGAAAATTTACTAGCGGCGGGTGAGCGGGATCGTTAGTTCGCGTTATTTAGATTGTTTACTATACTGTCCGTAATACGTTCCGTTCTCGACAAGAATGAGTAACAGACCCTTCAAGGTACTTTTCTCGAACTCAATGGTGGTTAGCAGGCACAAAAAACAGTAAAACAGTTTGTCGCGTTGATAGAGCGAGTTGAACGGCTAGAGTGAGCCTGCTGAGGCTTGAAATTTATCGAGCAATAGTAACATAAACTGTAGGGATAGCTTGGAAAATAGCTGACTAGAATGCTTATTGTCAAACCGCACTTTAATCTGGAACCTCAATGATGATAATTGCTGAACAGATTTATGCACTCGTGAAATCTCTTCCTCAAGACCAAGCAAACGAAGTCCTGACTTTTGCTGAATTTATTCATGCTAAACATCTCAAGGATAATCAATCATTGAGTACAGTAAGCTCAACGGACTGGTCAGAGTTCGTTTATTCTCTGGATGAAGCATGGGCAGAAGACTTTCCTACCCTAGAAGCAATTCGTGCTGAATCAGGACAGGACACCCTGCGGGAGAGCCTTTAGATGTATGTTTTGGATACCAATACCCTGATCTACTACTTCAACGCACAAGGGGCTGCCCATTGGTTCACTAGATACTTTAATTGCAGGAACAACCCTGACACTTCAGGCAACTCTTGTCACCCATAATGTCAACGAGTTTTCCCGAGTTTCGGGACTGGCGATCGCAGATTGGTATTGACGATTCATCAGCAAGCTTCAAACTGCTCCCACAGCCTGTCAATAGAGCAGAAATAACGAATTGACTGGATCGCAGTCGATTTACTCTAAGCCCAACTCGCGCTTCAGCAAACTAATCGACTTACTGACAATAAAATTCTCGCAACAAATCACTTGCGGCGGACGAATAATATCATCCCGCGAAGCCGAAATCGTCGCCTTCACCGTCGCACAACTCACGTGATCAAAACTAAAAATCGTCTGTGCAGTTCTCACCATTGCATTGAGTTTGTAGCGATCGTTCACCTGCGCCGTCATGACCAACAAATCATCTCCGCGTAAACTGTGAATAATCACCTCAGCCACGCCAACCGTTCCCGCACTCAAACTGACAATCCCGAGGCAAGTTCCCTTCGGCATCGTCTTCACCATCTTCAATTCCTGCTCAAAGTCATAAATATCAACCGGAATCACCCGCGCCGCTTTTGGCATCGCGATCGCTTCCGCTTGAGCAATGAAATATCGACTCGTGACCACCGTACTCGATCTCGTCTGATCTAACACTTGCGCCAGTTCTTCCATTGGAACAAGCTGCATCGGAATTGCCAGAGCGCGTTCTAACTCCCGCATCAACACTTCCCCATTGGCAATATCATGCAGCGGAGCTGTGACCAGAACCGAAGCACTACACCGCAATCTCCAATCGATTTCTGCTAGAAATAATTCTCGTGCTTGTCCGAGCGAACATCCTTGTTTCACAAGCTCATCTAAGCTGGTTTGGATAATTTTATGCGCTTGGGGATATTGCTCAAGCAGAGGCGATTTAATATGCGCTGCGGTGTCATCATGCCCCTGGTCGCGTACATAAATTCCTGAACCCGCTTGGGCATCTACGACCCCTGCATCTTCAAGCTGGCGATAGACCTTACTAATCGTATTGCGGTGCAGCCCGGTTTGCATTGCCAACTGACGCGTACTCGGCAAGCGATGTCCCGGTGGAAATTGCCGCGATGCGATCGCGAATAAAATCTGGTTATAGAGTTGAGTTGATGCCGGGATATCACTATCTGGCTGAATATGAAACTGCACCATGCCCGTGCCTCAAGCTACGTTCTCTAAATAATTTTTACCGTGCAAATCCTTACATTATTCGTTAATCAGAATCTGCTTTTATCGTCCACTAGTTTAAGTGCCACACTGGATAAAGAAGTTGGGTATTTTTTCGGTTTGTCATTTGATTTACTTTGGCGCATCAGTATTATTTCTGACTTGCTTAAACCTTGAATCTAACTCGCTTTCAACCCCTTCACTCACCTCAATGGCAACAGTATAACTCGTAGAATTTCGATTGCCTTTTTTGAAAAAATCCGTGATGTAGGTTATCTAGGTTTCTCTTTTTTTGAACTGTAAAGATAAATAAAGCTTCTGCTGATTTTTTTGGCAAGTTTTGGTTAAAAATACTGAGAGTTGCAGTGTGAACGATCGTGAATTCCTCTTGGATCAAAATTTCTAACCAATCTCTCGACATTGATGCTTATCTGGCTGAACCCAGTTCGCCAACTTCAGCAGCGATAATTGTCATTCAAGAAATCTTTGGAGTAAATCCCCACATTCGAGATGTGACAGAACGATTCGCGCAAGCTGGATATGTCGCGATCGCGCCCGCGATTTTTCAGCGAACAGCTCCTGGATTTGAAGTCGGATATAGCCAAGAAGAGACAAAACTTGGGCGATCACATAAAGATCAAACTCAAGCGGACGAATTGTTAAGCGATTTGCAAGCGACGATCGATTATCTAAAAGCGAAAGGCATTCAGAAAATTGGGGTGATCGGCTTCTGCTTTGGTGGACACGTTGCCTATTTAGCGGCAACCCTGCCAGACATTCAAGCCACCGCTTCATTTTATGGTGCAGGTATTGTCACGATGACTCCAGGTGGAGGTGAGCCGACCGTTTCTCGAACCCCAGACATCCAAGGAACACTCTACGCCTTTTTCGGAACCCAAGATCCGTTAATTCCGGTTGAACACATTGATCAAATTGAAGCGGCGCTCAAAGCGCACCATATTGATCACCAAGTGTTTCGGTATCCAGTAGGGCATGGTTTTTTCTGCGATCGACGGGCTGATTATGATCCGACTGCCGCCGCTGATGCTTGGGAGAAAGTTAACGCGTTGTTTTCGAGATTGAAGGACTAAAATGGAAAGCTGATACTTTGTTTCTTAGGACCTATCTCCAATGCCATCTCGATCGACAGATGCTTCCTTTTCGATGGAAGATTTCGCAAAAGCCTTAGAGCAACACGATTATGAGTTTCAGAAAGGAAAACTCGTGACGGGTAAAGCCTTTAGCTACGAAAGCGATGGGGCATTAGTTGATATTGGAGGCAAGTCTCCTGCCTTTCTGCCGATCGAAGAAGCGAGTGTGCGGCGCGTGAACGATGTTTCGGCGGTGCTGCCATTAGACGAAGAACGCGAATTCATTATTGTTCGCGAACAAGATGCGGATGGACGAGTAACCATTTCGCTGCGTCAGCTTGAGGTGCGGAAAGTTTGGGAACGCTTAGCCGATTTGCAAGCGAACAATCAGAGTGTCCAAGTTCGGGTCACGGGCATGAATAAAGGCGGTGTGACCGTGGATGTTCAAGGACTACGAGGCTTTATTCCGCGATCGCATCTGGTTGAGCGTGAAAATTTAGAAGCGCTGAAAGGACAAACGCTATCCGCAACGTTCTTAGAATTGGATCGCGATCGCAACAAGATTGTTTTATCGAACCGTCTGGCAGCCCGGACTGTGAATTTCAGTCAGCTCGAAGTTGGGCAAGTCGTGACTGCAACGATTACCAGCTTGAAACCGTTTGGTGCGTTTGCTGAGTTTGATAGCACAACAGGGTTATTGCACATTAATCAAATCAGCAAGAACTATGTTGAATCGCTATCTTCACTGCTGAAAGTTGGGCAAGAAATTAAGGCGATGATTGTGGATCTCGACGAAGGTCGCGGTCGGATTTCGCTTTCGACACGGGTGTTTGAGAACTATCCTGGAGAAGCGATCGAAGATTTTGCAAAACTGATGGAAGAAGCAGAATCGCGGCAAGAACGAGCTAAGAAAAACTTACTGGGATAGGTTCCTGATAAATCTTGTTGCAGCAGCGACTCTGGAGAAATCTAGGGTCGCTACAATTTTTCTGAACGCGATCGCAACACTTTTCTTATGGCAAAGAAGCAGAAACCTCAATCCTCAAAATCATCCAAAGGATTTGGGACAAAAAATTTAGCCCCTGAATTACAAAAAGCGATCGGGCTAGCTGCGCGGGAAAAATGGGCTGAAGCGCGCGATATTTTAGAACGCTTAAGTGAGGATTATCCGAACAACACAGAAATCCTGCTGATGTTGAGCAATTGCTGCTATGAGATGCAGGATATGTTGGCATTTCAGCGCGTCAGTGAACGGTTGGTTGAGCTTGAACCGAATAATGCAGATGCAGCGTTTGCTTTAGGGCAAACCTATCTCACTAATTCTCATTTTTTACTGGCGCTACAAACGCTACAGTCTGCAATCGCACGTTGGTCAGATTATCCCAATGCTGAAGAGATCAACGAGATCATCAGCAAAATTGAATCGCAAGTGGATGAATTACTTGGAGAAGCTGGCTTAGTCGGTGAAGCAGGGTTTGAAATTGCGATCTTGCATGAACGCGGACAGGCTGCGCTAGAAGTAGGCGATTATGCAAGAGCTAGACAACTCGAAGAGCAAGTTTTAGAGCGCAAACCAGATTTTGTCGCTGCGAGTAATAATTTGAGTCTGATCGAATTCTTGCAAGACAACCTTGAAGGCGCGATCGCAGTTTGCACTCAAGTTCTGGAAACTCAACCGAATAACATTCACGCGCTGTCGAATTTAGTGCGTTATTACTGTTTAATCGGCAAATTAGACGAGGCTCAGCAAATCGGCGATCGCTTGAAAGCAAGTCAAGCTTCTGCCTGGGATGCTTGGACGAAAAAAATGGAAGGATTGAGCTTCTTGGGAGACGATCAAAGTGTCGTTGAGGTGTTTCAACAAGCCGAAAAAGAAGGCGACCCCGAAATTGCTTCTGCAATGTTCTTCCATTTGGCTGGGGTGGCATTTGCAAGATTAGGACAATCCTCAGAAGCTCGAAAGCATTGGAAGAAGGCGTTAGAAGTCTCTCCCGGATTTGAGCTAGCACGATCGAATCTCGATAATCTGAATCGTATGACAGGTGAACCCGCTTGGGCTTTTCCGTTCAGTCATTGGTTCACACCTATCGCTTTAAAAGCGGTGGAAAAAGCAATGAGATCGGGACAATCTTCTGAGAAAGCCTTTCAGAAATCGATGCAAATTTGCCTGCAAGACCACCCGGAAATTAAAGCGGTTATCCCAATTTTGTTCGATCGTGGAGATCCAGCCGGACGACATCTGGCTTTTGTGATCGCTTCAAATCTAGCAACGCCTGAGTTTCTGGAGATGTTAAAGGATTTTGCATTGAGTCAGCAGGGATCAGATTCGATGCGCCATGAGGCAGCCATTCAAGTGGCTGAAGCTGGATTGTTGCCGACGGAAAATGTTCGGATGTGGTTGCAAGGAGAATGGCGAGAGATTTCGTTGATTTCCTATGAGTTCTATGATGAGTCGCCCTATAAGCGATCGAAAAAAGCAAATGACCTGATGCGAGCGGCTTTGAACAAGTTGCGATTTGGAGACAAAGCAGAAGCAGAAGAGGCAGAGCAGTTATTGAGACAGGTTCTAGAACTGTATCCTGATTCACCGGATGTTTTGAATAATATTGCTGCATCCTATGACATCCAAGAGCGAACTGAAGACATGCTTGCACTGATTCAGGAGATCATCGATCGATTTCCAAATTACGTCCCTGCGCGTGCTTCGATGGCTCAATATCATTTACACAATAAAAACATTGAAGCGGCTGACACACTGCTGAAGCCAATGATTTCTAGAAAACGTTGGCATATCGATGATTTTGCAACGTTCTCTAATTCGTATTTGCAGTTACTACTGGCGCAGAAAGAGACAAAAGCCGCCCAACTTTGGCTGAATCTGTGGGCTGGAGTTGAGCCAGATCGAATTGATGTGCAGCAATGGCAAAGACGATTAGCACCCTCATCTTTACTCGATGATTTGGAGCCATTAACGCGCCTTAAACGGTGAAGCACTTTCTTAGAAGCTGAAAACTAGGATGGTCGGAAACATATTGGAATTGAGTCTCACGATCGAGAACTGTGTGAATTGGAATCACTTCCATCACACAGTTCGTATACGCGATCGCTTCAAATTCCCGCACTAAATCCGGTCGCCAAGTTTGTTCAATCGCATTGCCCAAAGAATTGAGGAGATACGAGCGGAGTAATCCCGGTAAAATTCCATCTGCTAGAGGCGGAGTCCACCAAGTATTCTCTTTCCAACCCCAAAGCGTGCCTGTACTCGATTCAAGCCAGTTGCCATCTAAATCCGTCAAAATTGCTTCTTGAGCATTCAACCGCTGAGCAGTTTGGAGAGCGAGCCAAGGGGCAAGGTAGTTTCCTGTCTTATGTTGAGGAAGCGATCGCGAAAGTTCAGAGCTTGCGACCCAAGCTGTAATTCCTTGCTGCTGACGTTCTGCTAAGTCAATTGGCAGCGATCGACCTGTGATCCATTCTCGTCCATCAGGGAAAACGACAATTCTGAGAACTGGATAGTCATTTGAGAGCCATTCTGCACCCGATCGAATGTTGTCCCAATTTGGAGATTGCCATTGAAAATCCGAGATCGTCGTTTCTAAGCGATCGCAATGCCCGTTCCAATTTGTCAATTCATGATCCAAGGATTGGTAAACTCGCAGGGTCGTAAAAGTTGTAGCACCATAGATTAAACCTGGATCAGTGATGGAGAGTTGAATTTGATCCCCTGCAATGGCGCTTCCGTTGTACCAATATTTCACAGTAACCCCATTTCTCTTAAGCCTTGTTGCAGCCTCTCAGCTTCGGGAGAATTCTGCTGTTGGTGCAGATCGATCGCAGTCTGAAACGCTGCTACACTCTCAGGCACTTGTCCCAATTTCAGTAACACGACCCCCAGATTTTGATAAGCCTCAGCATAATTTGGATTCAGCGAGATCGCTTGATTGTAATGCGCGATCGCCGATGAGAATTGTCCCATTGCTTTCAAGGTTGCGCCTAAATTGCAATGCGCGATCGCAAAATTCGGATCAATCTTTAATGCCTGCTGAAACAGAATTTGGGCGTTTTGCAAATCCCCGGCATCTTTCAGTAAACTCGCTAAATTATTGACGGCTCCTAATTTCAGCTTCGGTAGAATTGGCTGCTGAATGGCTTGCTGGTAATGATGGGCAGCTTGCTCGATTTCATTCAGTTGCACACGCACACTGCCTAAATGGTAATGCAGTTCATAGTTCGTCGCAGCATCCTCGACGGTAGACAAACCTCGCTCTAAAAGTTCGATGCCTTTCGCCGTTTCACCTATCTGAACATAGAGCGCGCCGAGCTTACTACAAACATACGGATCATTGGGATGAGTTGCCAGAAAGCCTTCCATGGTCGATCGCGCTTTATTCGCCTTATCCCGTCCAGCAATCACATCCGCCTGATAACCCTCATGCAAAATCGCGACTTCCGAAATCGCTCCAATCTTCCAATGCGCCTCTCGTTTCAGCAACGCCTCAACTTGATCATCAATCATGGCGTGATACGGACGAGAAAACCAAATCTCAGGATGTCGTCGAAATAATCGCGAAATTAATGAATAGGGAGACTGGGCTGCTCCAATTTCCTGCCGAACTAAATTGAACACGAGATAGTCATCTTGCGCGATCGCCTGTTTCAAGGTCGGCACAATCTCTGGAACTAAGACCTCATCCGCATCTAATACCAAAATCCAATCGCCATGAACATACTTCAGCGATTCATTGCGGGCGGCAGAAAAATCATTCCGCCATTCAAAAGAGTGAACTTCTGCACCAAAAGACTTGGCAATTTCTATTGTGCGATCGCTCGATCCAGTGTCCAAAACCACCATCTCATCGACCACATTCTGAACGCTAGACAAGCAGCGCGGCAGATTTTCCGCCTCATTTTTGACAATGATACAAAAACTCAGTTGCATAACGTGGTGATCGTGAATCCTTAAGTTAGATTGGACGAATTGAATCAGCGATTCTGAAAATCCGACTCTATATATTCTCAGAAGGATACATTTTAATGAACCAGCGGTGGAGAAATGCAGGATTATATGGACTTTTCGCGATCGTCACGATCGCGCTATCAACCGCAGTCTTTGCCGAACAACCCCAAACTCGTGAAACCTGGGAATACAGCCAGTTTATTCAAGAAGTTGAAAAAGACAATGTTAACAAAGTCAGTTTGACTGCCGATCGAACTCGAATCTTGGCACAATCCGAAGATGGAAAGCGCTTTTTAGTCAACCTGCCGGACGATCCTGAACTGATTAACACTCTGGTGCGGAATCAGGTCGATATCTCTATCGTGCTTGAACTCAAGGACAGCGACTTCTAGCCCCAAACTGTTCCTGCCTGATTCCTGACCAGGATACTAAAAACTCCACCCCATAACGTGATCGATAGTAAATCCTTACGTTACATTGGATAAATCGGTAATTCTCAGATTTCTCTCGTATTGATGCAAGAAGTCTTAATACAGAGTAATATAAGTTTACAAATACAAATCCGAGAACCCGATTTATTCCTATTTTCAGGAGGATACACCCCGGTGAACAAGCGGTGGAGAAATGCAGGGCTATATGCGCTTTTAGCGATCGTCGTGATTGCTTTGGCAACGGCGGTCTTCGATAAGCAACCCCAAACTCGTGAAACCTGGCGCTATAGCCAGTTTATTCAAGAAGTTGAAAAAAATAATGTCAATAAAGTCAGTTTGAGCGCCGATCGGACTCGCGCCCTAGTGCAATCTGAAGACGGAAATCGCGTCTTAGTGAATCTGCCGACCGATCCTGAACTCATCAGCATTCTGACTCGCAATAACGTCGATATTTCTGTTCTACCTGCAACCGATGGCAATGACTTCTGGCTCAGAGCAGTCAGCAGTCTTTTCTTCCCAATCTTGCTGCTTGTGGGCTTGTTCTTCCTGTTGCGCCGCGCTCAAAACGGACCAGGTAGCCAAGCGATGAACTTTGGCAAATCCAAAGCCCGTGTGCAAATGGAACCCCAAACCCAAGTCACCTTTAATGACGTGGCAGGGATTGACCAAGCGAAGCTGGAATTGAACGAAGTTGTGGACTTTTTGAAAAATGCCGATCGCTTTACTGCAATCGGTGCAAAAATTCCCAAAGGTGTCCTACTCGTTGGACCTCCTGGAACTGGTAAAACCCTGTTGGCAAAAGCTGTTGCAGGCGAAGCAGGCGTTCCGTTCTTCTCGATTTCCGGTTCTGAATTTGTCGAAATGTTCGTCGGTGTGGGTGCGTCTCGCGTCCGTGACCTGTTCGAGCAAGCCAAATCGAATGCACCTTGCATCGTCTTCATCGATGAAATTGATGCAGTCGGTCGTCAGCGTGGTGCGGGTCTCGGCGGCGGTAACGATGAACGTGAACAAACCTTGAACCAACTCTTAACCGAGATGGACGGGTTTGAAGGTAACACGGGAATCATCATCATCGCGGCAACCAACCGTCCTGATGTCTTAGATGCAGCGCTCTTACGTCCGGGTCGTTTCGATCGCCAAGTCGTCGTCGATCGTCCTGACTACTCCGGTCGTTTGGAAGTGCTCAACGTTCATGCGCGCGGCAAAACGCTCTCGAAAGACGTTGACCTCGAAAAGATTGCCCGTCGGACTCCTGGATTTACCGGAGCAGACTTGTCGAACTTGTTGAACGAAGCCGCAATTCTTGCCGCTCGTCGCAATTTGACTGAAATTTCAATGGACGAGATCAACGACGCAATCGATCGCGTCTTGGCAGGACCTGAGAAGAAAGACCGTGTAATGAGTGAGAAGCGCAAAGAACTTGTGGCTTATCACGAAGCAGGTCATGCGCTTGTCGGTGCTTTGATGCCTGACTATGACCCTGTTCAAAAAATCAGCATTATTCCTCGCGGTCGCGCAGGCGGTTTGACCTGGTTCACACCAAGCGAAGACCGGATGGATTCAGGCTTGTATTCTCGCTCTTACTTGCAAAACCAGATGGCCGTTGCTCTAGGTGGTCGAATCGCTGAAGAAATCGTCTTTGGTGAAGAGGAAGTTACCACAGGCGCATCGAACGACCTTCAGCAAGTAGCACGCGTTGCAAAACAAATGGTGACTCGATTTGGGATGAGCGATCGCTTAGGACCAGTCGCATTAGGTCGTCAGCAAGGCAACATGTTCTTGGGTCGTGACATCGCTGCTGAGCGGGACTTTTCCGAAGAAACGGCAGCCGCGATCGACGATGAAGTTCGCAACCTGGTTGAACAAGCTTACCGTCGTGCAAAAGCGGTGCTGGTTCAGAATCGTCCGGTGCTGGATAAACTGGCAGAAATGCTGGTGGACAAAGAAACCGTCGATGCTGAAGAACTGCAAGAGCTTTTAGGCAATAGCGACGTGCAGATTGCAGCGATCGCGTAAGCGTTGAATACTCGCGTAAGCGCTGAGAACTCATGTAAGTTTCTACTTCACTGAAAATTCGAGAGATGTTCCACCGGGGCATCTCTTTTTTTTACAGAGAACTCCAGATCGCTAAAACTTAAATAAATATGTCACAGTTTAAATGTATAGCTAGTGTGAAATGTCATGGTTGCCGCTTTCCGCCATGACTTCATTCACTCTAAAACTTAAAGAGAACTCAGGGTAATTACTCAATCTTGTCGTCTAGTCCCTCAACCTTTTCCTATGAGCAGCGCTTTTCTGACCCGTCTTCACAGTCCCGATCGTCCTGTCCTCGTCTTCGATGGCGCAATGGGAACCAATATTCAGTCCCAGAATTTAACAGCAGAGGATTTTGGAGGTGCGGAATATGAAGGCTGTAACGAATATCTCATTCATACGAAACCAGAAGCGATCGCGAAAGTTCACCGCGATTTCTTAGCAGCAGGCGCAGATGTGATTGAAACCGATACATTCGGCAGTAGCCCGTTTGTGCTGGCAGAATATGGGCTGCAAGATCTAGCGTATGACTTGAGCAAGAAAGCGGCTGAACTCGCGAAACAATGCGCCGCCGAATTCTCAACTCCTGAAAAGCCTAGATTTGTCGCCGGATCGATGGGACCTGGAACAAAATTACCGACCTTAGGACACATCACATACGATGAGCTAAAAGACGCATTTACCGTTCAGGCAGAAGGGTTGTTTGATGGTGGCGTTGATTTATTCATCATTGAAACCTGTCAGGACGTGCTGCAAATTAAAGCGGCTTTGAATGCCGTCGAAGCTATCTTTGAGAAAAAAGGCGAGCGTCGTCCGATTATGGTATCTGTGACGATGGAAGTCCAGGGAACGATGCTCGTCGGGACAGATATTAGCGGCGTTTTGGCGATCTTAGAGCCGTATCCGATCGATATTCTCGGCTTAAACTGTGCGACAGGACCCGATCGCATGGCAGAGCATATCAAGTATTTGACGGAGAATGCGCCGTTTGTCGTCTCTTGTATTCCGAACGCAGGTTTGCCTGAAAATATCGGCGGTCATGCTCACTACAAATTGACTCCGGTTGAGCTTCAGATGGCATTGCACAAGTTCATCGAAGATTGGGGCGTGCAAGTGATTGGGGGCTGTTGTGGAACTCGTCCCGCACATATTCAAGCATTGGCGGAAGCCGCCGCGACGATGAAACCGAAAGAACGCAATGTTCGGATCGGGGAGCGCGAATGGATGAATGGTCAAGTGTTTGAATCAGAAACACCCAGACCACTTTTAAGCTACACGCCTTCAGCCGCATCGATTTATACGTCTCAGCCTTATGAGCAGGATAATTCTTTTCTGATTGTAGGAGAGCGACTGAATGCCAGCGGCTCTAAGAAAGTTCGAGAGTTGTTAAATGCGGATGATTGGGATGGACTGATTGCGATCGCAAAATCCCAGGTCAAAGAAGGCGCGCATGTATTGGATGTAAACGTCGATTATGTCGGACGCAATGGCGAATCCGATATGAAAGAACTCGTTTCCCGCCTCGTTACCAATGTCACCCTGCCTCTGATGCTCGACTCGACCGAGTGGACAAAGATGGAAGCCGGACTCAAAGTTGCGGGCGGCAAGTGCATTCTCAACTCGACCAACTATGAGGACGGCGATGAGCGGTTCTTCAAAGTGCTGGAATTAGCGAAAGAGTACGGTGCTGGAGTCGTAATCGGAACGATCGACGAAGAAGGCATGGCGCGGACGGCTGAGAAGAAATTCCAGATCGCGCAACGGGCATATCGAGATGCACTAGAATTCGGAATTCCGCCGCACGAAATTTTCTTTGACACCTTAGCTCTGCCGATTTCGACTGGGATTGAAGAAGACCGGGAGAACGCAAAAGCAACAGTTGAATCGATTCGGATGATTCGGGAAAATCTGCCTGGCGTTCACTTCATGGTCGGGGTATCGAATATCTCATTCGGTCTGAGTCCTGCGGCTCGGATTACTTTGAATTCGATGTTCTTGCATGAAGCCACGAAGGTCGGAATGGACGGCGCGATCGTGTCGGCGGCAAAGATTCTTCCACTTGCGAAAATTGAGCCTGAGCATCAAGAAGTCTGTTTAGATCTGATTTACGATCGTCGCCGATTTGATGGGGATATTTGCATTTACGATCCGCTGACGAAGCTGACGGAACTATTTGAAGGCGTAAGTGCAAAAGATGCTCGATCGACGAGTTCTTTAGCAGATTTACCTGTTGAAGAACGTTTGAAGCAGCACATCATCGATGGCGAACGGATTGGCTTAGAAGATGCGTTGAAAATCGCATTAGAAACCTATGAACCGTTGCACATTATCAATACATTCTTGCTTGATGGCATGAAAGTGGTCGGTGAATTGTTCGGATCGGGGCAAATGCAATTACCGTTTGTGTTGCAGTCTGCGGAAACCATGAAATCTGCGGTCGCATTCCTTGAACCATTCATGGAGAAGAAAAGCGATGACAGTGGCAAGGGTAAATTCTTAATTGCAACCGTGAAAGGGGATGTTCATGATATCGGCAAGAACTTAGTTGATATCATTCTCACCAATAACGGCTACAAGGTGATTAACTTAGGGATTAAACAGCCAGTTGATGCGATCGTCGATGCTTACGTTGAACATCAACCAGATTGTATTGCGATGAGCGGATTGCTCGTAAAATCGACTGCATTCATGAAGGAGAACTTAGAAGTCTTTAATGAGCGTGGGATCAGTGTTCCAGTGATTCTTGGCGGTGCAGCACTGACTCCAAAATTCGTTTACGAAGACTGTCAGAATGCTTATAAGGGGCAAGTGATTTACGGACGCGATGCGTTCGCGGATTTGACGTTTATGGATCGCTTTATGCCTGCGAAAAAAGAGGGGCAATGGAGTGATACCGAAGGTTTCCAAGGCGAATTTGCTCAGTTCAATCAGAAGGGGCGTAAAGCGATCGAACAAGCTGAACGCGAACTAAACGGCGAACCAGAGAAGAAATCGGATGAGCCGGAAGTGATCGATTTAGTGCGATCGGAAGCGGTTGAGTTGGATATCGATCGACCGACTCCGCCGTTCTGGGGAACTAAAGTTCTCAATCCTGAAGATATCTCCTTAGAAGACCTCTTCTGGCACATGGATTTGCAGGCGTTGATTGTTGGGCAATGGCAATTCCGCAAGCCGAAAGACCAATCGAAAGAGGAATATGATGTGTTCTTAGCTGAGAAGGTTTACCCGGTCTTGGAGCGCTGGAAGCAGAAGATTCAGACTGAGAAACTGTTAGAGCCTCGGATGATCTATGGCTATTTCCCTTGTGCGGCTGAGGGGAATTCGCTGCATGTTTATGATCCGAGTGTGATTGAGCAAGGTCTCACGCCTGCAACTGCAACACCCTTAGTCACCTGGACATTCCCACGTCAGAAATCTTTACGCCGCTTGTGTATTTCAGACTTCTTCCGTCCCGTGTCAGACAATCAGTTCGATGTGTTACCGATGCAAGCGGTAACGATGGGACATATCGCAACTGAAGTCGCTCAAGAGCTATTCAAGGCGAATAACTATACAGAGTATCTCTACTTCCACGGTATGGCAGTCCAGATGGCGGAAGCTTTGGCTGAATGGTCACATGCTCAGATTCGTAAAGAGTTAGGCTATGGAGAGCTTGAGCCAGATAACATTCGAGATATGCTAGCTCAACGTTATCAAGGCTCACGTTATAGCTTTGGCTATCCAGCTTGTCCGAACGTTGCGGATCAATTCAAGCAATTAGAACTGCTAGGCACTGAGAAGATTGAGATGTCGATAGATGAAAGTGAACAGCTTTATCCAGAACAATCGACGACCGCCTTTGTGGTCTATCACCCGACCGCGAAGTACTTTAGTGCTTAGAGCTGAACTCCCTATCTACCAGAGAGGATAGATAGGGAGTTCATTTCAATTGGTTTAAGACTGGAGCGAGATGTGAGCGAATTGCATCTCGCTTTTTGCTTCAGAGCATGAGTGGTAAATCTTCGAGAAGGTTACTCGTTCACCACAATCAATCAGATAGGGAGATAGGAAGCAATTTAGTCTGGGTTCTCCCCATCTACCCACTCCGAAAAATTCACACGATCGACAAACTACTTTGCATCCGCCGGAATCTCTTCCCGCGATTCAACAACAAGCTGCATCGTTTGAACAGCAATATCTCGCATGTCTCTTGTTAATGGAAATGCTCCATTTGCACCAAACCAGCGATCGAAGATTTGCACTGATTTGGGTTCTCCGCGCACAAAGCCTTGCATGTATCGATACAAAGCATAATTTACCGTATCCAGAAACCTAGAGTTATCTTCAGGAACCATACAGGCAATCCCCTCTTGAGATAATGGACTGTCCGGCAAAATGTTGTACTGGTTGATTTTTCCAGCTAATCGCGCTTCTAGTAAAATACTATCTGCGGCGAACGCATCGATCGTCCCTTTCTCCAAAGCTTGATAGCCTTGTTCCCAAGTTTGAAAATAGACAGGTTTTGCCTTCGGCAATTTTCGCTGTACAGCTAGCTCATTCGTCGTGCCGGGCAACACTCCGATACGCTTGCCATTAAAGGCTTCTGGAGTACCTAAATTGCTTGATTTTTTGACCGCAAGTTGAGTGCCCGTCGTCGCATACACCAGCGAAAAATCAACCTGTCGATTGCGCGCCCAAGTAAAGCTACTGAAATCACAGACAATATCCACTTGTCGATCGGCGACCTTTTTGACGCGATCCGAAGGCGGTAACGCAACTAATTTCAATTGAACTTTCTTGCCTGTTTCTTTTTCCATCTGCGATCGAATTAATTCCAGCATATCGACGGAATATCCGACTAGTTTGCCTTGTCGATTTTGATAAGCAAATGGAATCGCTTCACTGCTGGTTCCTGCAACCAAAACTCCCGAGCGAGCGACCTTCTGCATGACTGTCTCCGCATTCGCGATCTGCGGCAGTGCAGCACACAGAAGGGTACTCAGGACAACGAGAGAAAATGGTTTGGGCATGATCAATCTGATGGATTATTTAGCCCTTATCTTCTACCACTTTAGGTAGGCACATTGTCAAGCGCGCATCGAAGTTGTTCTTGCACAGCGGGCTTTCTGAATTGCCTCGTCACGAGTCGCTTTTTCTTTCAACGTGTTCGCAACTTTCATCGCTTCAGACATCCGATTCACGCGAGCATATTGAATCGCGATCGCTTCTAACATACTGCCACGATCCGTTTCGATCGGAATCACAGTACCGCCATCTGTACCGAGGCGATCGAATTGCGATTCCTCTCCAGGAATCGTTTGGGCAACTTGGAAAGCTTGAGCAAGGTAAGACACGGCTTTTTGAGATTGATTTAGCTCGGTATAACGTTGTGCGATCGCAAGTAAAAGCTGCGTTTTACTCACGGGTTCCGTTGTTTGATTCGCGATCGGTTGGACTAAATCAAACCGATTGATCGTGAGCAATCCCAACGCGCTAGTTTGTAGGCGAGCATTTCTCACCTCTGGGAATGCAGTTCCTTCAGCAATTTGCAATGCGCCTAAATATTGTTTCGCTTCAATGAATTGAGCGAAAGGATTATCTGTAAAAGATGCGATCGAGGGATCATCAATCTTTGAACTAAAAACAACCACTTGCTGAAGAAGTTGGCGAGCTTTTTCAGGCTGCTGCGTTTGAGAATAAACCAAAGCAATACTAGCTAAAGCAGTGGGTTTAAAGCGTTCAAGACTGAAGAGATCGCCGCCTTCACGGTTGATTCTCTCGCGATAAGCTTTATCGAGCGGATCAATCGTTTGTAAGGCTTGCTCAAGCATTTGATTGGCGAGGGTAGAGTTACCAGCTTGAGCCGTGACGAGCGCGATCGCAGACAGTGCTCTAATCTGCTCCAAAGGACGATTCTCTAAAGGCAATTTGCGTACCCATTCTGCTGCTTGAGAATGTTCACCTATTTGGGCATAAGCCTTTGCGATTTGTATAATTTGCCAATCCATCAAACCGTAGTCGATCGACGAAATTTGTGCCCAGTCTTCGCGAATCCAGTCAAACTGATTGGCAGCGATCGCAGTTTCAATTACAGTCCAGACTTGACCTCTCTGTTCCCAAGAATCGCTGAGGGCTTTAATTGCTACAAGCTGCTGAGACAAGAGGGCTTTAGCTTGAGCGGTTTTGCCAGCTTCTTGATGAGCTACAACTACTGACTTCAACGTGTCGGTGCGGAGATTTTTTACTGATTTTGCAAGCTGCAATGCTGCGTCTAACTGTTCAGCTTGTACATAGGCTTCGACAAGCTTTTGCAGCAATGTATCTTTCTGATAGGGATCTTCTACAGATTGAGCAAGCGTTGTAGCTTGGCGGAAGAGTGAAGTAGATTGACTTGGGGTTTTACGATAAGCGATCGCTACTTTTGCTAAAGCAGAAATTTTTTGAGGAGTTGCAGAGATTGATTGAGCGAGTTTTTCGGCATCCGCCAATTTACCATTGCTCAGATAAGTTTGCACGATGCTTTCTTGAGTGTTTGCAAAAGCTTCTGGAACTTTCGACAAGCGCTCTAAAGTCTGTTGTGCTTTCGGATAGTTGCCGATTCGCGCATAGGTTACAGCAGCGCGTTCTACAATTCGATTCGCTTCTTCAACTGCAAGCCGGGGTAAAATTTTCTCAACCTGAGCAAGCGTAGTTTGGGCGACTTGAGGCTGTGAAAGTTCAGCGTAAGCTTCTGCGATTTCGATGAGTGCGATCGCACGTAAGTCTGGTGCTTTGATTTGAGGTTCGAGTTGCCGCGCTCGTGCCATTAAGTTATTGGCAATTCGCAGTTGTTTGAGTGCTGCATATTGACGTGCGATCGCAACAAAAGCACGAGTTTTCTCCGCACTATTTGCAGATGGAAGACGATTCGTCAGGGTTAGAAACTGATCAAGTAACGCACGCAATTTTTGTGGAGATTTGAGCTGCTGATTGAGTTGAATAATCCGTAACGTTGGGAAGCCGTTATAAGGCTCGATTAACCAGGATTGAACTAAATCGGCTTGAAAAGGAGTATTTTTTACTTGCAGCGCGATCGTAATTGCTTCTTGTAAGGCTGTGCCTGCTGTTTCGGCATCTTGTCGATCCAAAGCTTCACGCGCTTGATTGGTCAAAGTTGCAAGCTTGCTTTCTAATTGTTCATTAGGATTACAAGTTATCGAAGCAGGCTGAGCAGAAGCTGGATGAGGTGCTACTAGATGTCGTGTGACGACTAAAAAAGTGGGAGCAATCAATGTAAAAATACTCAGGAGAAGCCAGGGATGAATGGATCGAGACATAAACAATTTTGGGCAAAGTGCTTGACGTTTGCTAGATACCATCCCATCCCTACAAGTTCCAGAATGTTTTTTACTCTGCTTTGAGCTTTAACCACGATCGAATTTCTTTCAACACCCAAGCTTGCTCAAAATCAGTTAGCTCCTCTCCAAATTGATGCAAGTGATATCCATCCCGATACGGTCCTGAAGTAATCGTAATTTTGCCATTATCCCGGCGCACATCTCGAATATGGCGAGTCTTGCCTATCATTCGATTGCTCATCGCTCGAAATCGCTGTGTTTCGACGGCAAATTCTTTGCGATCGAACTTGACGTAAGTTCGCTGAAACGATGGACTAATAAAAATCAAAAATACAATCAAGGCAAATAGTAAAACCCAGACAGATGCGCTCATTACCCCAAAAACGAGCAGCATCATAAACATCGGCAGCGAGAACATCAGAGCAGGCAGTGCGACTCCTGCCATCAGTAAGCCGAACATCTCAAAAACTGATTCTTCTTGTTGATTTTGCTGTGGGATGACAATTTCTAAGCGTTTTTTCGATCGCTGAAGTTGAACTCGCGTATTTTTAGGACGCTCCACTGCACCAAATGCAGATTCTCCCGCTAAATGGAGTGCCTGAATCGCTTCATTTGCGGTTTGAAATCGTTGTTCGACATCAGGATGAGACAGGCGATCAATCCAATCTGCAAAAGCAGGAGTTAAAGTTACACGATCGCGCCATTGCAATTTCAGATATCGCTGGGGCAAATCCGCAGGTGCAGTTCCCGTCAACAGATGAATCAAAGTTGTCCCTAATGCGTAGAGATCCGAAGCAGCAACAGCCCGACCACCAAATTGTTCGATCGGCGTATAGCCGTAGGTTCCAACAACTGTAAAGGTTCCACCTTCAATCGGAACATGATCCTGAACTGCCCCAAAATCAATTAAATAAATCTGCTCATCTTTTCCCAAAATCAAATTACTAGGTTTGATATCGCGATGCAGAAGCGGAGGATTTAACTGATGCAAATCGCGCAAAATTTCTAGAACCGCGATCGCGAATTTTCGCACTTCTTCTTCTGTAAATCGTTTTCCATCCTGCACCAACTCTTTGAGCGAAGTGCCTGGAATATAATCCTGGACTAAGCCAAACCAAAGAATGCGATCGTCGATCGAAAAAGAGTCTCGACATTTCGGAATCCGAGGATGATCAATCTGACGTAAGACCTGAGATTCGCGCTCAAACAGTTTCAAATCTTCCCACTGCATCTCTGCACCAAATGCCAGGAGTTTGAGCACAATCGGCTCAGACTGAGCGTTCAAATCCAGTGCAAGCCAAGTCTGTCGTCCAGCAGTCTGTCCTAATTTCTCTTGGAGTTGATAGCGATCGTACAGCGTCTGTCCTGCCGTCAGCATCGAACCGAATCCCCCTAGCATCGTCATCGACTCACTTCGCCTCTGATCATAGCGATTCCGGTTATTCTTTGGCGATCGCTCCATTCTGCTCAGGAAGTCTCTCTCAATGTCCCTGCTCAACCGTGATTGAGCAACCAGGTTTCTAAATCAGTTACGGTTGAAAAGTCGAGTAGAGCATCAGCTAACGCTTCAAGTTGTTCGATCGATAGAGTGTGAATTTGCGATCGCGTTTCTTCTGATAAATTTCCGACTTGTCGAGTCAAGAGACGCAGAATCAGCGTTCTTTGCCCTTCTTGCCGTCCTTCCTGTCGTCCTTCCTGTCGGGTTGCTTGCTCCCATTCCAAAAAAGCTTGTGAAAACGCCATCAGTACCTCCTGCTGAGAAAAATCCTCAATTTCACCTAACTCGATTTTAACTTTCCAATTTGCTAACAATTGTAGAATGTTGTTTCGACGAGGATGATGCTTGGGAAGCGCTAAGACTTCTAGAATCGCTCGTTCTTGCGTTCTATCTCGACCTAAAATTCTTAGCCAGAGTGTTTCTTCAGTTTCTGGAAGTTGATCGATCGCAACGATCGCGCTTCTAAACAATTTGGGCAGAAAGTAGATGCCAGGGAGCCAGTCTCGATCGAGTTGTCCTGCAACTTCTTGAATGACGGGTTGATGTATAGTTGCAGCGAGAATCCACAATTGAGGCAGTTCGGGGAGCGAGCGATTTTCTGATTTGGCTTTGCGGCGATCGTTTTCTTGCAGCCACAGCAGTTTGAGCAGGCACGATCGTAGTTCTGTTCTTCGAGGTGCGTTTCGATAAGGTTCTAGTAAACATGAGGTTTGAACCATTCGCCCTAAGATGCCTAAATCGGCGATCGAAGGAGTGACAGTCGGTGCGAAGTAGATGTCTACAAACTTTGATTCGCCGGGTATCTCCAGATTCCGCGTGACTTTCCCAAGCGGGGACAGAAACTCTTCTAGGTACTGTTTGGAAAGCTGATCGAAGGGAATCTGTGACATGAGTGCGGCAGAAATTGAGGCAGTTTATTGAGAATAGCGCGATCGCGGATTTGATTTATTGTTCGATCGAGGTTTCCAATAGGTCTATCATCTGTTGGGCTGGGCTGAACGCGGGGGAAATCACAAGCAGATCTTTGAGGTCACGAATTGCTTGTTGGATAGTAACAGTGGTTGGGTTTGATGTGAGAGTTTGCTGATACAAAGCTTTTGCTTCTTCAAAATGGTTAGAGACAAGATGATAGAGAGCCAGATTAAAAGTATTGCGAAAGTCTGCCGGATTTTGATTGTATTCAAGTTCTGAAAGGTGAATGGCAAGTAGGATGCTGATTTGAGCAGCTTCGGCTTGATCTAGGGCAGCATGAGCAAGGGCGCATAGGTAAGGATTCCAATTTTCATCAGAATCTAACTCGCAGGCACGATTAAGATCTTGTAACGCTACTTTAAACCGATGTAGCAGCAAGTAAACTTCGCCTCGCCTTGCGATCGCCCAAGCAGAATTCTCATTGAGTTGAATCGCACGGTCTAGGTCTGTTAAAGCTTCTTCATACCGCTTCATCACGCGATATATCTCACCTCGATTCGCAAGTGCCCAAGCAGAATTCTCATTGAGTTGAATCGCACGGTCTAGGTCTGTTAAAGCTTCTTCATACCGCTTCATCACGCGGTATGTTGCACCCCGACTTGTAATCGCCCAAGCATAATTCTCATCGAGTTGAATCGCACGGTCTAAGTCTGTTAAGGCTTCTTCATATCGGTTCATTAAGCGATATGTCTCACCACAGTAGGCAAAAGCAACCGTGCGCCACTTGTCTTCTATTAACTGCTCTCTTTTTAATCCTGAGAGTAGCTCTCTCATTTTTTCATAGCGCTTCTCTTTTTGGTCTTTCAATGCACTGCAAGCCTTCTTAGCCCAGCGTTTCATCTCTGTACAATCAGTCACTTCTCCTACTGATGCCATCACCTCTGCCCACTCTCTTGCAAGCTCAAGTCCTTGTTTTCGAGCCGCTAACCAGCCATTCAACGCAATACCCAGAGATCGCTGCGGAGCCATGCACAAAGTGTGATAAAGCCACTCCAGCGAATATTGCTGCCACGTTTCATCCTTCCACCGCTGCGATTCCTCTAGCTTCAATCCTTGCCGCATTTCATCGTAGTAGTTCGCCAGTTTCTCATGCAGCGCTGCCCACGACTTCAACGACACCTTACGCTGATAACGCAGAATCAGCCCTCGCACCAGATTGTGATACTGCCACCCATTCGGATGCTGCACCACAAACGATCGAGACTTCAGCCAATCAAACAAACTATCCGCTTCTGCATCACTCGTCAGCACTGCCAACACGTCCTGATTGATCAACCTCGGTAATGCAGCATTTTGAGCAATCTTGCGTTTCTTCTCGTCCTGCTCCCACTTCAAAAATCGCTCCACAGCATCCTCACAGGGATCGCTAATTTGCTCAACCTCACGAGGCGCTCCTTGAGCCATCATCGCAATCAACACAGGCAACCCACCCGACGATAACCGCCAAATCTCCTGCACGATCGATTCTTGAGTGATTGCACAGCTTGCCAAATACAATCGTCCCTCAGCCTCAGTAAACGGTTCCAACTCCGATCGTGCAATTAGTTCTTCCCACTCAATCCAAGCATTCTTATTGAGCAGATCACGACCTGCGATGCAGATCAAACAATTCGGATGCAGACTTGCATCATATCGATCGTTCAGTAGCGATCGTAGCCAGTCGTCTAAAAACGCTCCCGTTTGCTCATAGGTATCAAGCAACAACACGATCGTTTGCTTCTCAGCAACTCGATTCAGGTCTTCTAGAAAAAGTGGAGTCAAAACCTCGATCGGTTCCTGGACTAATCGCACTTCATCTTTATTGGTTAATTTACGAGCCACAAAAGCTGTCCATTCTCCAGCCTGATTTGCGACTCCTTCCGAATCCACAAATTCCATCACTCCGCCACTACCCGGAATCGATTTCGCCACTCCAATTCCGGCTCTCGCAATAAATTTTCCCATTCCTGCCGCAAAGCCTTGAGGCGCATCAGGATCAGCTTCCAGTTCTTGTTTCTTTTGACGATAAACCTTGTAGCGCTCCTGAAACTTCTTACACTCAATTCCTTGCTTCTCTAGATCCAGTGCCAACCGACTGAGCGCTTCCGGCACATTATCCACCAAATTCGTCTGTGATCCCTCATCAACATACGCTGCAACCTGTCCAAGCTCAGTTGTAATTTTGCGAAACTGCTTGAGCAAAGTAGTTTTCCCGATTCCACCTTGTCCAGAAATGCTAAAGATTGAAGTTGTGCGATCGTCGTACGGGGTGCTTAATACATCCCGAAACGCTTGCAATTGCAGTTCGCGTCCAATGAAAGAGTTTTCAGTCGATCGATTCAGCTTTGCCTTCCAACTTCCAGGACGAGGTGCTTGAGTCATGACAAACTAAGGGCAACATATTCTCTCTTCATCAGTATGTCGCATGGGTTTGAAGTTGTGTATAAAAACCATCGGGTTCTGTGATTGCAGAAATGCTGCTAGAACGTGAAAAGGAAGCTACTTTAACAATTACTAAGTGTTCATTGTGTCAAAGACAAGTCAAAAGTCACCACCACTTGCGCGGATTGTTAAGCCAGCGATTCTGCTTGCGAGGCATCGTAGGAAGTCCTCGACCTCTCAGAAAAGTCCAAGTTATATCATCCACAATGCCCGTCTCTCGTAATCTGGAGCGCTGCTGAAATTGTCGAACCGCAACTTCTGTCGCAGCATCGTAAACCTGATTTCGGTCAACATCGAAGCCATGAACTAACAAGAGTCCTTGAAGTTCAGCCACATCTGTCCCAATACAGCCCAGTTTTAAGAGCCGTGTGCCTGGTTCTAGGTCTGTGTTGAGTACAGACCACGTCTGTTTACCCACCACACCATCAATTCTCAATCCATGTCGATGTTGAAACGATCGCACTGCTGTTTCAGTCCGACTCCCAAAATCTCCATCGATTCTCAGGTTAAATCCATGTGCTCTCAATAAGGCTTGCAGTTGCATAACATCGCTTCCTTGATCCCAAGGATACAAATCGGGCAGTTCGATCTTATCGGGGGGAATTTCAGCGCTCATGGCAATTTTAGATTCAGCTTCTTACATTTGAGTATGAATGAAAAAAGCCTGAATCTCTGACCTGAGATAGGACTTTTTTGCGATCGCAAATTCTAATTTTTAAGATGAGGAACCTTATCTCTGGCGGCAAAGTCATTGAAAGTATCGCCGTTAGACTCGGACTTGAAGGACAAAAATCTATGTTGAACTTGAAGAAATTGCAAACTAGCACTGCGCTCGCACTGACGATCGGTGTAACGGCGACTGGAGCCGCTCCGATCGTATTTGCGAAAGACGCGATCGCGGCTACTCCTGCTCCGATGAAAGTCGCGCAGCTTTTCCCCTCATCTCCCTCATCACCGACGCAAACGACAGGTGCATTCCGAATTCCGGCAGGCACAACGTTGCGCTTGGCTTACCGAGATGCTGAGAAAATTCTGGTTGCCCCGAATGAACGCCTTCCGATTACGTTAACTGTTCCCAATAATATTCGCACCTCGAATGGAACCCTGTTGATTCCAGCAGGTAGCCAAGTGAAAGGAGAGTTTCAGCCTGCCGATGGTGGAACTCGCTTTGTCGCAAATACCTTGATTTTGAATAATGGCAATCAGGTGGCACTGAATGGTCAAACAGATTTAGTCACTCGGACTGAAGAAATTCGTCGAGGGGTGAGTACAGATGCAATTCTGAAGGGAGCTGCAATCGGTTCAGGTGCAGCAGCGATTATCTCTGGCATCACCGGGAATCGTCGGATCACGTTGGGCAAAGTTCTAATCGGTACGGGTGCAGGTGCTTTAGGTGGCTTATTGCTTGGACGAAATCGCAATCAGGTGATTTCAGTCAATCAGTCTGATTTGAATTTGCGTCTGAATTCTGCGTTGGCAGTGAATGCCTACTAAGTGGGGAGTGGGGAGTAGGGAGTAGAGATTGTTTCTTCCCCACTCCCCACTTCTTTCTAGCTCCAATCATCCCGCTTCGCGCCACGCCCCTTATAAGGCTTCGTCTCTACATGAATGTGGCGAGTTTTTTCAAACAAAGCATCCTCCGTTAAGTTCCACTGTTTGAGAACTGTATCTAAGTCTGCTTGAATATCGCGTGCCCCTGGGAAACCGTTATAGCGAATTCTCAAGCGGGCTAATTCTGCGAGATTCCAATCCGTTGCTTCGCCCGTCAGTAGAGAATCGACAATTTCACGATCGCTCTTCCACAAAGGATGCTCCTGGTCTTTTTGCTCTTGCGCCATATCTCACCGTGGAAATCACGCTCGTCAGTATAATACGGGAACGCGGTTGCAGAGAGATGGATAAGTTAATTCTTTTGAGCTTTGATGTTGAAGGGTTTGATGTTCCAGAAGAGTACGGGCAACCGTTAGATAAAACAATAAAATTCAAAGCATCGGCTGAAGGTTTAGACCATGGATTAGCCTTACTCGATCGCTTAGAAACCTATTTAAATTGGTTCAAACCACAAGCAAGATTTGTAACATTCTCCGAGTTCCAAGCCAGTTGAGATCCAAGCAGCTTGTTTCGCTAAGCCAATATCGTAATTTGCAATCTATCCAGAATTTTTTCATTAATAATTGAGGGAGTTGTATTCGCATCAACCATCATTAAGCAGTCTAGTTCCTGGTAGTACTCGATAACAGGAGAAAGCAGCCGTTGATTCCACGCTAATTGATCAGCCGATAATCGCTCTAATAAATCATGTTTTGTAAGACTGAGATAAAGTGCTTGAGGCTGTGAATAGCCCATATATTCAAGCAGAAGGTGCAGAGATTGCGCTTGAGTAAAGCACTGAGGAAAGTCCGTGAGAATCCAACCCTGACGAGTATCAGATTGCCGCAAACGGACTTCCAGCATTGCCAGCTTTTCTGTATCAGGCGAGATCGTATCGGAAGGGAGGATGGCTTGCAGATCGCTGCACAAGCGATCGCGCATAAACTGCGAAAACAAATGGATCATCGAGATATGGGGAATCCCGAGTTGTTTCGATAAGATTGCTGCCTGTGTATTCACACTCGCAGTCTCAAGTCCTAAGAAAATAAGCTGCACCGTCATATTATTCCTCAAACGATTAGACTAAACTTCGGTCATCAATGATTGAACTCGAATCATGCTCATCTCAGCATACTGACATCTGATGATAAAGTTTGCTACATCAAAGAACGATAGAGAAATAGTGTGAAAAACTAGAGAACTGATCGCTCATGCTGAACGCAATGTTACATTGTGTCATTGTTCATCACGAATTCAATTCTGAAACTTAAGATAAGCATTCCCTAATCTCTGCTAGTACCTTACTGAGAGAGCAAGGTTTAGATAGATACTTTTCTCCTCGATCTTTGAGGATTTTCAAGCGATCGTTATTCTCAACTGCTCCGGTTAAAAACAAGATTGGAATATTCATGGTTTCCAGATTTTGACGGAGCAATCTCAACACATCAAATCCATCAAAAATAGGCAACTCGAAATCACTAACAATCAGGTTTGGGCGTTCCTCCGTTGCCAGTTTGATTCCTGAGCTTCCATCTTCTGCTTCAATCACTCGATAGCCTTCTAACTCAAGCATCTCTGCCAAATTCGCTCGAAGCGCAGCATGATCTTCAATCAGCAGAATAGTCTGTATCATCGTTGAGACAGTAATGATTACTAGAAAAACAATTTGTAGAGCTTGATGCGTGTTGCTGACCCTATCAGAAAATTGTAGAAAACTAGAGAACCATCATTACTGTTCTTCAATTTACATTTTGAGTTAATCTCGCTTCCGGTGAGGTGCACGCCCAAATAGATGCGTCAAACTTGCGAATCGATCGCGAATCTCGTCATTCAACATCTCCGATCGATAGCGCCAACCCCAATTCCCCTCTGCCTGGCCCGGAACATTCATTCTGGTATTCGCTCCCAACCCCATTAAATCTTGCATTGGGATGATCGACAGAACTGCAACCGAACTCATGGCGACTCGAATCAAATCCCAATGAATTCCCTGCTGTCCGATACAGCCCATATAGTTCCAAAGATTGCCCCGCTCATAGTCTGAAAGCTGCTCATACCAGCCGATCGTTGTATCGTTATCGTGCGTACCTGTATACACGACACAATTACGAGGATAGTTAAATGGCAGATAAGGATTGCCCGGATCAGACCCAAAAGCAAAGTGAAGAATCTTCATGCCTGGAAACTCATACTTATCCCGTAATGCTTCTACTTCCGGTGTAATCACACCTAAATCTTCTGCCAAGATCGGTAGCTTTCCTAACTTCGTATTGAGCATCTGAAAGAACTGATCTCCTGGCGCTTCGATCCAGTTCCCATTCATCGCTGTCTCTTCACCTTGCGGAACTGCCCAATAAGCCTCAAGCCCACGGAAATGATCAATCCGAATCCAGTCCACCAGATCTAACATGGCTTCAAATCGCTGCACCCACCACTTGAAATCTGTCGATTCCAGATAGTCCCAGTCATAGATGGGATTACCCCAAAGCTGTCCTGTTGCACTAAAATAATCTGGCGGTACACCTGCCATCAGTTCAGGATGTCCGGTCTCAGGATCAAGCCGAAAGTTCTCTGAGTTTGCCCAAACATCCGCACTATCATGTGCAACATAAATGGGGATGTCTCCAATAATTTGCACACCATTTTCGTTGGCATGTTCTTTGAGCGCCACCCACTGTTTGAAAAACTCGTATTGAAGAAATTTCTGGTAGTAAATTTCTTCTTGCAGTCGGATTCGAGCAGCTTCGATCGCATCCGGTTTCGACTGCATCAATTCGGGTTCCCACTCATACCAACTCTTGCCGCCGTTCTCATGCTTCAGTGCCATGAACAACGCATAGTCTTCTAACCAGAAGGCTTTTCTCGTACAAAAATCGGCAAAATCGCGCTGTTCATCACTCTGATGTTTAAAGGCATCGCAAGCCTTTCGCCATAACGGAGCCTTGAACGCATAGACGCGATCGAAATCCACACAATCGATCCAAAATCCATCAGCATTCGCAAAATCCGATTCTTCTAGCAAGCCGCGATCGCGCAACGCCTCTAAACTAATCAACAACGGATTGCCTGCCATTGATGAATAGGATGCATAGGGAGAATTTCCATATCCCGTAGGTCCCAATGGCAACACTTGCCAATATTGCTGTCCACTCTGCACAAGAAACTCAATAAATCGATGAGCTTCGGCTCCTAGTTCTCCGATTCCAAATCGACCGGGAAAGCAGGTAGGATGCAGCAAAACGCCACTTGATCGCATTAAAGGCATAGTAATCTAGCAGGAAAAGGCTGTGAGAACTGTAACATGAGGCGGAGAGGACAAAATCCACCGCAAGAAGAATCAAGATTAATTCGGAAATCGTAATTTTTTATGGCTCATCGCAATCCTGCTCCCACCGTTGACATTATCATCGAACTCATTGATCGCCCCCATCGCCCGATCGTGCTGATCGAACGCCTCAATCCCCCACATGGATGGGCAATTCCCGGCGGTTTCATCGATTACGGAAATTCGGCTGAGAAAACCGCACATCTTGAAGCCGAAGAAGAAACTGGACTGCACATTGAACTCATTGATTTACTGGGAGTTTATTCTGATCCCGATCGTGATGCGCGCCAACATACGATGAGCATTGCGTACATTGCCACTGCCAAGGGCGAACCCAAAGCAGGTGATGATGCCAAAAATGTGCGGATTGTCGAGATTTGGGAGATCCCTGAGAATTTATGTTTTGATCACGATCGCATTTTGCACGATTATTTACAGTACAGAAATTATGGAATGCGCCCAAGATTATGAAAAAAGTAATTCGGACTGATGCGGCTCCGGCTCCGGTTGGTCCTTACAATCAAGCGATCGTGGCTCAAGGTTTAGTCTTTGTCGCAGGTCAAATCTCACTCGATCCGCAGACGGGTGAAATTGTCGGTGCTGGCGATGTTGCGGCTCAAACCGAACGAGCCATGACCAGTTTGAAAGCCATCTTAGAAGCGGCTGGTTCGTCGCTCAATGATGTTGTCAAAACGATGGTCTGCTTGAAAGACATGAACGATTTTGCGGCAATGAATGCGGTCTATGCCAAATATTTTGATGAAGCAACTGCACCCGCAAGAGTTTGTGTGGAAGTCGCTCGCTTGCCAAAAGATGTTTTGGTTGAGATCGACTGTGTTGCAACACTGAAAGATTAGGAGAACTGCGATCGCTCTTGAACCTGATTCACAAGCGAGAGCGATCGCATCGAAGCGCGATGGCTGGAAGATTCACATCACAAGGTAAATGCTTGTTCTGGAACGGGTACGGGCTTTTGTCGATTTGAATATTGGAAATTAGTTGTGTGAGATTCAATACTCTACTAGATGAGCAGTCTTGACATTTTTTGCAAGTTTCAATTTCTCCAACAGTCGAATCGTCAACCATATCAGATCCACTTCCCACCAGCGCTTGCCAAACTGCGCCGAAGCTTGATAAGCATGATGATTGTTGTGCCATCCTTCTCCAAAAGTCAGCAATGCTGCCCACCAGCAATTCGTCGATCGATCATTGACCGCATAGTTCCGATAGCCAAAAGTATGACATGCACTATTGACAAAGCACGTACTGTGAAAGCCAACAAACAATCGCGCAAAAATTCCCCAAACTACGAAGGGCATTCCACCGAGACCATAAAGCAAAACAGCTAATGCAATCTGTAAAGCAATGTAGTGCTTGTGGCAAAACTGATAAAACGAATCATGAGCAATATCTTGGGTGAATCGATGCAGTTCTGAATGAGATGGAACCTCGTGCATCAGCCAACTGATATGACTCCACCAAAATCCCTGAGTCGAATCATGTGGATCACCAGTCCGATCTGCAAACAAATGGTGCATTCGATGATAGCCGACCCAACCCTTCACGGCTCCTTGACCTGCCAATGTGCCACACAAGATAAAGAAGTATTCTAACCATTTGACCGTTTTGAAACTGCGATGCGTTGCTAAGCGGTGGAATCCTAAAGAGATTCCTAGCCCGATCGTCAGCCAATGCAAGAATAGAGCAACTCCAACGGCTGACCAACTAAAATAAGCGGGAGACAGTGCAAGTAAGGCTCCTAAATGCAAGAAAACAACAACAGTAATTACAGTCCAACGAGGACGTGGAGAAGTCAAACGGACATCGGTCATGAATTTTGCTCAAACGGTTTGGATAAAATCAGCGTGATCACTCAGCACGATTGCGCTCTGTGGCTTCTAGTTGAAACTCACTCCAACGGTGCCGCACTTGTTTATAGCAATCAGCAGGAGAGACTTTTAGGTTTTGCAGTAGACTGACCTGAACTTCGCGATCCCGTCTCGCCAGAAGCACGATCGCTTGAGTTGGGTCATACGTCGCGATTGCCTCGTGAATCGCAACCCCAGCTTGGCTATCAACTTCAAGCATTCGCAAATATAGCTCGACTTGTGCCTGCGCGACGAACTCCTGCTCAAAGACTACAGAATCAATACTCAAATTCATTGAAGCATTGATCCGATTCGTAATCTTGCAGGTTACTAGTCCTCGCCCTAGTCTCAAATAGCCATTCCAGCTAGTGAACCCTATCTGCAAAAAATTCTGCTGAATAACCAGATCTTGCCAGTGATCAAAATGCGATCGCAAATCATAATGTTGAAACCTCATCAACTTCCCCTGAACTGCAAAATAGGGAAGCAAATCCGTTTTAAGAAACTAAGAACCATCATCATCCGTACCTCGCAGATGAAACACAACAGACATACCTCTTAAAGAGGCGCTATGCATCGGCGGGCATCCTGACTCAAAGAACACAGTTCTTATCACAGTTGCGGGACAGCGTCGGGTTTGCACCGAACTTTCCCCCTTGCGTCTAATGGCTGATTCCCATCAGAACCGATACTCATCTAGAGAGTAGCACGATCAAGCAAAATTAGACTCATCTTTGCCGCACTTCACCCACTCAAACTGGATTGAAAATGAGCCAATCATCATAAATAGTTTACTAAAGTAGTCTCTGAAGGCTCTCACATTTTGCACAGATCCACATATCGGTTACATTCCATGTTGTTGACGAGAATACCAAATCGCTAGTTAGCCGTCCTATTGTTCGCTGATCTAAAAAGCCGCGATTCCTCAGAACCGTTGCCTCTGAGCGATCATGTCGCGTAAAACTCTAACGCTATGCCCGATAAAGATGAGACTCGTTCAGAAATTAAACTATCAAGTTGACCATTAAAACGAAACACACGATCGCTCATCCACGCGCAACACAGATTCTTGCTGAAATGCCTGTTTATAAGCGGCTCGAATCTGATCAATCTTCTTGCTACTCTCAACATTCATCGGATACAGTAGCGTCAAAAGTTGAGAGTTTTCTGCCACAACCTTACCCTGCGAATTCCGATATTGCCCCTTCGCGGCTACCCTTGTCAGTCCTTCAGGAAATAACGGAGTCACAACGCGATCGACAAATTGCTGAAATTCAACCTGAGTCACTTCTGAGCGATCTGGTTTCGCGAATCCAAAAAATAACTCTGTTCGCATAAAAGCCTTGCCATGCGGTCGCAACTGGCAAGATTGATCCACAGATTCATCAACCTTTGCGAAAACCAGCAGCGGCACAATCAGCCCGACTGCCACTCCTAAAATTAAGTGGAATCTAGATTTCATCACATCAACCTCAAATTCTCTGCTCTCTCACGTTGAAGTGCAATTCTTCATGCAATCGCTCGATTTTTAAAACCTCGAAAAATCGATAGCTTGAATCGATCTCTGAGTGGGAATACTGAGACAAACCGATGGCAAACGGATAATAGGGAGCATGTGGCGCAAGCTAGATAATATCGTTCTAAATATCAGAACCTACGCCGATCTGAGTCCTGACCTCAGCATTCGACGACAGATCAATCAGGCAATGCGAACTCGCCCCACTCGCACATCCGAGGATTGGTATCGCTCATTTTGGCAACCGCTTTCAATTTCTCAAGATCTGGCAATTTTCGTTTATCAGCAAATGGAAGCGTATTCCGGGTTGCAATTCGCAAAAATTACCCCAAGCGATCGCTTAACCGAGGATCTTCAACTGCCTTTGGTCTGCTGGTTCGATTGGGAATGTACCTTATGTGAGGACTTTCACGATCGCTTTGGCATTGAAATTCGCGATCGTTTGGATATTGGTATGCTGCATACCGTCCGAGATCTTGTTATATTTCTGAATCAGCAACTTTTATCGGTCAATTGCTGATGCCTGATTCATATCCGCGCAATCTCGTGGGTTACGGACAAAATCCACCCCATCCCCAATGGAAAGATCAAGCCAGAATCGCAGTTCAATTTGTCATCAACTACGAAGAAGGCGGCGAGAACTGCGTCCTCCACGGTGATCCCGCCTCGGAAGCGTTCTTGTCAGAAATTGTTGGCGCGGCTCCCTTCCAGGGAATGCGCCACATGAATATGGAATCTTGTTACGAATACGGCAGCCGTGCCGGATTTTGGCGGTTATATCGCATGTTTACATCACGCAGAATTCCAGTCACCGTCTATGGTATCGCTATGGCATTAGAGCGAAATCCCGAAGCCGTTGCTGCGATGAAAGCCGCAGATTGGGAGATTGCCAGTCATGGGTACCGCTGGATTGAATACAAAGACTTTTCAGAAGAAGCTGAACGAGAGCATCTCAAATTAGCGATCGACATTCACACCCGTGTCACAGGCAGTCGCCCACTTGGTTGGTACACCGGGCGCAGCAGCGAACATACCGACAAACTTGTAATTGAGGAAGGCGGCTTTCTCTACAGTTCTGACAGCTATGCCGATGATCTCCCGTACTGGGTCAATACCGACCAAAAGCCGCATCTGATCATCCCGTATACGTTGGACAACAATGATATGCGGTTCGCCACGTCTCAAGGGTTTAACTCTGGCGATCAGTTTTTTGCCTATCTTCGTGATGCGTTTGACGTGCTTTATGCAGAAGGTGAAACTGCACCAAAAATGATGAGCATTGGCTTACACTGTCGCTTAGTTGGACGACCTGGACGAGCCGCTGCACTGATGCGATTTTTGGACTATGTGCAGCAGCACGATCGCGTTTGGCTCTGTCGTCGAATTGATATTGCTCGACACTGGCACGAACATCACCAACCGAAATAACCCAGAACGCGGATGCCTTCCCGTTCAAAATTGATTACTGTGTTACTATCGAAGTCAAAGCGTAATCATAATGAGTCCGTTTAAGGAGCTAATGGAATGACACAAGCGATTGACCGGATGCAGTTGGACAATCCACAAGAATGGGATTTATCTGATTTATATCAAAACTTCAGCGATCCAAATTTCTCTCAAGATTTAGAGTCGTTGCAGCAACAAGCCAGCGAGTTTAGGGATGCACATCGCGGCAAGGTGAAAGATTTGAGCGCCGATCAATTAGCAGAGTGTTTTAAAACATTAGAAGCGATCGCTGAAAAATCCGGCTATCTCTATGCGTTTCCTTCGCTCATCTTCTCCGCCGACACCCGCAATACCGAAGCCAAGCAATTTCTAGATAAAGTCATGGAAGCGCTCACAGGCGTTGAAAATCAGCTTCTTTTCTTTGATCTCGAACTGCAAAAATTAGATGCTGCCAAATTTGAAACCCTACAAAAAGCTTCTACCCTAGCAACCTATCAGCATTATCTCAATCGCATTGCGAAGTACCGACCCCACACGCTCTCTGAAGAAGTTGAACAAACCCGCAACCAAGATAGCTTAACGGGACGACAAGCATTTATCCAACTGAGATCAGTTCACCTGGGCGAACAAGAATACGAACCTGTCACGACTCCCGATGGTCGTATCGTCAGCACCGAATCAGAACTGAGTGCATTGCTCTATCACCCCGACGCAGAAATCCGAACCGCAGGCTATCAATCTGTTCGGAAAGTGATGAAACAGCATAATTCGCTGTATGCTTACATTCTGAATTCCGTAGCACAAGATCACAAGATCGAAAACCAGATGCGCGGCTATGAATCTACTTTGCAGAAGCAACTGCTAGCAGATGAAGTATCTGAGCCTGTATTTCGAGCGATTATGCAGGGTACAGGCGATCGCTTTGATCTTTTCCAGCGCTACTACACCCTAAAAGGTCAAGCGCTAGGACAGAAAATCCGCACAACCGATCTTTATGCGCCTTGGGGAACTGAAGCAACCCCACCCGTCACCTACAAAACAGGAGTCGAAACGCTACTTTCTGCATTAGATCAGTTTGATCCAAACTATGCCCGTCGAGCAGAAGAATTCTTCGTGAAAAATTGGGTCGATGCAAAAGTCCGACCTGGCAAACGCGGTGGTGCATTCTGTTCCTACACCTACGGCAAACACAGCTATCTACTGATGTCATACACTGATGACTACAATTCGTTGTTCACCCTAGCACACGAAATGGGTCACGGATTGCATTTTGCTTGGATTGACGATCGACAAACCTACTTCAACAGCAATCCTCCAATGGTGCTAGCTGAAATCGCATCAACATTCAATGAATTGCTGTTGCTAGACTATCTGCTGAAACAAGCTAAAGACGATAAGGCTTTGACGAAATCATTGATCACACGACAACTTGAAGATCAGTTAAATCTATTATTCCGGCAAAGCACAATTAGCCGCCTGGAGCTAGCTGTTCATGAACGTGCCGCTCAAAGCAGTTTTGATCACTCCTTTGTCAACGAAGAATGGATGAAATTGTATCAAACTCTTTGTGGTGATGCAGTTGAAGTTCTGCCTGAACATCAATACGATTGGGCAAGAATCGGACATATCTACTTCAAGCCCTTCTACTGCTATCAGTACACAGCATCAAACATTGTGAGTCTTGCTTGTTATCAGAAGTATCTCGAAGTTGGGAAAGACTTTATTCCTGGGTATTTAGAGCTACTTGCCGCAGGTGGCAGCCTAGACCAAGTGACTGCACTGCGTCAGTATGTTGGCGTTGACATTGAAGATCCCGCAACAATCCGGGGAGCTTTAACCTATGTTGAGAATCTACTAGATCAGTTGCAAGCTAGCCTGTAAATGACTTAAACAAAGAGGCTCCAGTGAATTACAGTTCACTGGAGCCTCTCAGAATTTATCCAGCTCTGTCAACTGCTACTTATGCCGAATATTGTTATATAATTCCGCATACTCTTTAGCTGATTCCGTCCAAGAATAGTCATACTTCATTCCCTGAATCGCCAACTGATTAAAGACCTGCCGATTCTGTCCCCAAAGATCAAAAGCTCGTCCCATCGCGGACTCTAAGGCATAGTTATCCTTGTCATAGAATACAAATCCGTTTCTCTCTTCAGGTGGGTGATTTTGATCATAATCATGATCGAATACCGTATTGATCAACCCTCCCACGCCTCGAACAATCGGCACAGTTCCATACTTCAAACTGATCACCTGTGTCAGACCACAAGGCTCAAAGTTACTCGGCACAACAATCATATCTGAGCCTGCATAGATTAAGTGCGATAACTCCTCATTGAATCCAAGCTCAATATGACAATCGGGATTATTATTCAGAAACTCTTTCTCATGTCTGAACCATTTGTCGATCGACGACTCCGTTGCCGATCCTAATAAAACATACTGTGCCCCTCTTTCTAAGGCATAGTAAATCGAATGATGCACCAAATGCACCCCTTTTTGATCATCTAATCGTCCAATGAAACAGACGATCGGCTTATCTGAATCTTCTAACAACAATCGCTCTCGCAGAGCCTTTTTGTTATAAGCCTTTTGATCAAATGTTTCCGCCGAGTAATGATAAGGCAGATATCGATCGTTCTCAGGATTCCAGAAGCCATAATCCAATCCATTCAAAATTCCAGAGAACTTATCTTGATGGACTTCTAAAGTATGTCCTAATCCATAGCTCACATCTGTATGTCGAGCTTCCCAGGCATGATGAGGTGAGACAGTTGTTACTGCATTTGCATAAACAATTCCACCTTTCATAAAATTGATCGAAAACGGATTAAAGTTATCTCTCAATTTGTCATAGCTGAAATAGTATTCAGGTCGTCTCAACTGCACTGCTTCGAGAACTTGCGTCCCCGCAAATCCTTGATGCTTAAAGTTATGAATCGTATAGCAAACTCGCTGATTTGCCATTCCGTGATACTTATAAATCTCGAATAGCATCACCGGAACCAAGCCCGTTTGCCAATCATGACAATGAATCACATCAGGTCGCTTATTACTTTGAAGCAAAAACTCTAATGCCGCTTTGCTAAAGAATGCAAACCGCATGTTGTCATCATCGCAACCGTAATAGACTCCTCGATCGAAGTAAAAATCTTCCGAATGCGGCTCAATAAAGAAACAAACCCGACCATGCACCCAGCCGCAATACACCGAACAATGAACCCACCCATCAAACCAGGGGACATATAAATCTCGATATGCATCGTGCAGCCCCCAGATATGGTCGTACCGCATGCAGTCATACTTAGGCAGAATCAACTCTACACAATGCCCTTGATTCTCCAATTCCCGGCTCAGACCATAAACCACGTCCCCCAAACCGCCCGCCTTAATCACTGGCGCACACTCGGAGGCAATTTGCACAATATACATTTCTATCCCCCTAGTTAACAAAAATTCATTTTTTGATGTCTTTATTCAATACGTAACCTTGATTTTTTGCAAGTCGCCTCAAAACTTAAACCTCTTTTGAGAACGTCTGATCTAAGATCTGACCCTACAGACTCAAGGATCTCCCCATGGCAAACACGCTGACGACCTCTAGTTTCCCACCGATCTGCGGTTCGGAAATCTCCTATTCCTCTGATCCCGTTTTCCTTCCCACCACAAATCTCCGCCTTGACTCTATCCAATCCGCCTTCGCTTGTGCCCTCCACATGCACCAACCCACGATCCCCGTAGGCAGAAACGGCGAATTGATCAGCAATCTCCAGCATATGTTCGAGCATCCAAACGATGGCGATAACCACAACGCGGCTCCCTTCGCTTGGTGCTATAGCCGTATAGGAGAATTTATTCCTGAACTGGTTTCTCAAGGCTGCAATCCCCGCATTATGCTCGACTATTCTGGTAATCTCCTCTGGGGATTTCAGCAAATGGGGCGTGACGACATTTTGAATCATCTCAAGCGAATTACCTGCGATCGCGAATTTCAACCCTACGTCGAATGGCTCGGAACGATGTGGAGTCATGCCGTTGTCCCTTCTACGCCCATTCCTGACCTGAAACTCCATATCCAGGCTTGGCAACATCATTTTGCATCCATCTTCGGCGACGAGGCTCTCAAGCGTGTCAGAGGCTTCTCTCCCCCAGAAATGCACCTCCCAAATCACCCCGACACACTCTTTCAATACATTAAAGCCTTAAAAGAATGTGGTTACCAATGGCTGCTTGTCCAAGAACATTCTGTAGAATGTCTCGATGGTTCGCCCCTACCTCATGACCAGAAATACATTCCTAATCAACTGGTCGCGCGCAATTCAAATCACGAAACAATCTCAATTACTGCATTAATCAAAACTCAAGGTTCAGATACAAAATTAGTGGCTCAAATGCAGCCTTACTTTGAGGCAAAAACACGATCAAAACAACAACTCAATCACACCCAAATTCCATCTTTAGTTTCCCAAATTGCTGATGGTGAAAATGGCGGCGTAATGATGAATGAATATCCGCGTGATTTCTTTCGCATTTACCACGAAATCCGAGATTCCGGCAATAACAATTCAGGCATTGTTGCAATCAATGGAACTGAATATTTAGAGCTACTTGAAGCATCAGGTATTAGCCCCAACGACTATCCAAAAGTTCAAGCCGTCCAACAACACAAAATCTGGCGACGAGTTGATCATCATGCTGAAACTGTAGAGCAAGCGATCGCGAATCTCAAACAAAATGACGATCGCTTTCACATTGATGGCGCTTCTTGGACAAATGATCTCAGCTGGGTAAAAGGCTATGAGAATGTTCTAGAACCGATGACAGAACTAAGCGCATTGTTTCATCAAATTGATACTAGTCATCCTCATTATCAAGAAGCTTTACTCTATAACTTGTTGCTTCAAACAAGTTGCTTTCGATATTGGGGACAAGGAGCATGGACGGATTACGCACGTGAGATTTATCGCAGAGGTAAGTCTGTATTAAGCTAGCAAAAAGCGATCGCAGAGGTGCGATCGCTTTTCATTTCAAACTACTTTTTCTAAGCCGGAACTGCAACAGGTTCTTCTACATCTTCCATCTCTTCTTCTTTTACTTGATCGAGATGTATATCAATGACTGTCATCTGCAAGCCTGCTCTTGGCACGTTTCCATTGCTTGAAATGAATGGATTTGGCTCAACTGCCCCAGTACAAATAATCAACGACCCTTTCTTCAAATATGGCAATACTCGCCAAGCTGTCGATTTCTCCCAAATGCTCAAAGACACTGTAAAAGATTCTTCCCGATTGCGAGACTTCCGAACATAGATTGTTGCTTCTGCAACTTTCGCTTCTCTACCATCTTTAAGCGTTACTGTTTTCACGGTTGCATCAGCCGCTAAATTGCCGCTAACAATCCATTGATTGAGTCCAGCACTCGACATGAAAAATCTCCAGCTTTAAATCGTGTTTAGCAAATAAACTTTGTAGAACCATAGTGCCCGTCTTCTCTCAAAATTTTGCTATCCAGCGGATTTAAAGTTAAAAACGCGCTCTAAGAAAAATCTTAAAGCACGTTTTCTTTCTAATGATACCCTGGCGGTTAGCTATTTTGACAGGAGGCTACCCTCCAACTATCGTCGCCGCAAATGCGTTTCACCACTCAGTTCGGGATGGATGAGTGTGGGTCCACATCGCCATCACCACCAGGAAA
>NZ_JAFLCJ010000032.1:0-49842 GCF_017302695.1 Leptolyngbya sp. UWPOB_LEPTO1
GGAAAAATGTTGCTAAAACCAAAGATAGTACTCCGCCGCTACCGCCCTCTGCGTACACACTCTGGACACTGTTAGTGTTCCCGGTGATCTGAATCCAACCCAGAACAGCCAGCCCTTTGAGTACGAAGGCAACCAGTCCGACTCCGATCGCGATGAGGAACCAGCGCTTAGAGACCGGACGCAAACCAAAGGCGTTCAGGGAACGAATCCGCAGTAGCACTGCTGCTGCAAATCCGGCAATTCCAGCGATACCAGAGAGCGCGGTGAAGACCAGTCCGTAAACCACGGGGTTAAGACCGAGCCGCTTGAGTTGCGAGCCAACCCCGATTCCCACGATCGCGAAGACGACAAGACCGACGGCGATTTCAGACCAACCCGGACGGGAGGCACGGTTTGGTGCGATCGCGGCAGGGGTCTTTTGTGGGTGGTTAGAAGACACTTTGGACATGGTGATGAACTCCTTTGATCGAGTTGCTGATGGGTTCAGGAATCGACGGGTTCGGCTGCCTTGTCACGCTTGAACACCTTGTAAGAGATCGCCAGGAAGACGGGAATCAGCACGAGAGAGGTGATGTCGTAGAATCTTGCGTGGTACTCACTGATGCTGAATAGGGCTGGCGCGGAGAAGAAGCTTCCAGACCAGTTGAACAAGAGAAAATACGCGATGTTGTTGGCAAAGTGTGCGCCGATCGCAAGCTCGGTCGTGCCGTCGATCAATGAAACGATCGCATACAGCAGACCCGTGCCGACGAAGATTCCGACGAACATCCCGATCCAGCCACCCTCCTGTGACTCTGGGTTAGTGGCGTGCGGCAGGGTGAAGATCACGGCTGAGACGATCGCCAGAAACACACGGTTCGACCAGATTAGGCTTGCACCCTGCACAATGTACCCGCGAAAGAAAAGCTCCTCGGTGGTCGTCTGGATCGCAGTGAGGATTAGCGCGATCGGTACAAAGAGCGCGAACGTCTTGAGGTCGGAGTTGAAAGAGAAGCTATCGGGGTAGAGGAGGTACTGCCCCAACCCGCCGAGCAGTACCCAGGGCACAAATCCAGCCACGAAGCCGTGACCGACGCGAGTCCAACTGATCTTCTTCCGCGCCGTGATCAGCGTCCGGGGATGGCGCTGGTGGATGAGGGTGACGGCGATGAGAATTCCTGCGAGGAACACCGGAAAACCCGCCATGGACACGACGAAGCCCCCCACAGGACCAAACGCCGCGAAATCCAGCCGACCAAGCGCTGCGGCACCCTCTTTGCCGCCGAGCGCCAGCGCGACGATCGCACTGGCAAGGTTGGCGACGACCATCCATGCAAAGAGGATAATCATCAGCCCCAGAACATACCGCCACCACCGATACTTACCCCACCCAGCAGCCTCGACGTAAGTCGCGTCTTTCACTTCCGTTCCGATTCTCGGCGTTCCTTTGGTTGCTTTGAATCTCATCTTTGTCTCCTTAACTTTTGTGTGGATGTAGTGCCTGGATCTGACCGCTAGTTACGTGGGAGAACGCTTACACTGAATTGCTTTCACATTTCGTAGATAGCTCAACTCAGGCTCAAAATCTGTAGGACAGAAAGCATACACAATGTCCTGAGGTTGGCTAATGACTAAACGGTAAGCGGGTGGAATTCCTTCAGAACTTTCAATCACTTCAATTCTGGGAATCACCTGTGGACTAATTTGAGCCAGAGATGGGAAACTGAACAGCAACAATAGGCTGACCAGTATTGTTGCTGAAATAACTCGCGGGGATTGTTGAAGCCTGGACAGAATCTTATTCATTAGAAGTGTCCTTATGAGTTTTTTCGGAAGTTTTTCTGAATGATTAATTAGGATTTCCAGGGAAGCGGTGATCGATAGGGATTCTCCCGCATATCTAGCACTTCCCAAGTCGTAGGGTTGACCTGTCCTGTGACGGAGATGTCGTAGCGTTGTTGTAAATCTCTCACCGCAGACTCTGTAATCGCACCAAATACACCATCAACAGCAGCACCATTGGGAGTTCCTAACCTGACTCCGGCAGCATGCAAAAAACCATTATCCGAGAGAATTTTCTGCAACATTTGTACCTCTCTACCGCGATCGCCCCGTCTTAGGGTTGGCAACGACAGATCCGTGTAGGCGGTTGCAACGAGAATAGGAGATTGTTGCGGTGGAGGGGTGGCGATCGCTGGGTGCGTTCGTGAACTCCCAATCACTCCTGTCACCGTGATGATTGATAGAGTAGTTTTAGCAAATATCGCAGTGATTCTAGAAGTTAATCGTCGTATTGTGGTTAATTGCATCATCTTTCTCCTATTTGTCGCTATGAATGATTTGCATCGTGTAAGCGAACCTGTTTTGAGGGTATTCCTTAATGACTTGCAGCAATCATAGCTGTCGTCAATTCTGTCATTTTCCAGCGTCTGGTATAGCGAATGTTGTTGATAAATAGGGCTGGCGCCGTTTTTACTCCACTGTGTATTCCACCTTCGATATCTTCATTGATGCGATCGATATGGACATGTTTAGATAAGTCTTTGAGAAACTGCGGAATATCAAGCTCCAAATCGTTGGCGTATTCTAGAAGGTAGCCGTTCTCTAACTTCTGTTGATGAACAAATAAAGTATCGTGCATTGACCAAAACTGTCCCTGGGCAGCGGCGGCTTCAGCAACTTCGGCGGCTCGTTGAGCATGAGGATGAATCTGTGTTTGCGGAAAATGACGGAAGACAAAGCATAAATAATCTTCTCCAAGAGAAGCACTATGCTCTTGTTTGAGCCGTTTAATCAGCTTGTAAGCGTCCGCACTTTTAGGGTCTTGATAGTCTCCATACATCACCAACACAACCTTTGCACTCAGCACACCTTGCATCCAATCTTGGGTTGAAGGAGGGACAAGTAAGGGACTGTAACTACTATCGTCGTTCATTTTTCTACGTTTGCATCAAGCAGAACACTCTGGACAAGTCTGACAGAAAAGCTTTCCTGTCAAATTTTCCCGGGCTATCGTTCTATAAAACTCCTAACGATTTCATCTGACATTGACTGCACCCAGAGTCGCGGCTGTTTGAACGGTGAAAATTGCTTTTGAAACTGCTTTGCCGACCAACTCCCCTTCTGCGATCGCCTTAATTCGCGATCGTGCTTCAGGACGTTCTTCAGGCGTGAACACCGCATCGGTCAGGTGAGAGGCTTGCATCAAACTAATCAATGCTGCCATTCGAGAATTCAGTCCAATGCCTTCTAATACGGCTGCACGAACTTGCTGGACAATCTCGCGTTGAATGGATTCATCGGTGAGAAAATATCGCTGCGTTGGGAACAGTCCAAGAATGCGTTGCTCTTGTCGTTCTAAAACACCTAAATCAACTAAGTTCTGCAACACAATCGTTTGAATGCCCAGGTATCTTCGTCTCCAGCGAGTCACCCAGAACCTTGCAGTTCGAGGACGAGACGATGCTAGAACCTCACTGAGGCGTTGATCTAAGAATTCATTGCCTGTGTTGCCTGTGATTCCTGCGGGGTTGCGCAAAGCGCTAATCGCACCGATCACACGATTATCGTTGTCGATCTCAAGTTTGCCTTGCAGTACTAAGTCTAGTAATAAAGAACCGACCAAGCCATAGTCGAGTGCAGAGTACCAAGAAAAGCGAGTTTTCCCAGTTTGGGGATTGAGTGCAAGAAGGATTAAGTCCTGTGAAAGATATTGCATGATGAATTCATGATTGAGGTGTGCTGCGGTTCCTTCGGAGTTGCGCCTCGGCACTAATCCCAAGTTGGATGCCGAAAGGTGAGGATCTTAAACGGCTTCTGTCTATATGCCTGTGCGATCAAAAAAGGAACATAGTCAGGGGCAGAGCATTGAAGCAGGGAACCTTGCTATAAAAGCTGGGAAAAACCTGATGATTTAGGACATGCCTAGCGTACGCAACTTGAACATTAGCTGAATCACTTTGAGTCGGTGACTGATGCGTTAGCGTAACGCGAGGAACTTTTGTCAGCAGTCAGAGTTTAATACTCACCGTTATCTCCTGGTTCAACGTTTATCCTTTCAGCACGACCGTATTAAAAATCTTGTCGTGCCAAGTTTGCTGCTGTTCATCGACAAAGAACCAGAGGTAACCTAAACAAAAGATCAGACTACTCAGATAGTATCCGATCGAACCGCGCAAACCCGCTACTACAAAAGACAAAGAACTGTAATTAACTTTAACAACTCGGATATTCATCATTCCCATTCCAATAGATCGTTCTCGACGACTCCAAAAGTAACCAAAGTACAAAAAATGCCCAAGCCAGAGAACAAGCAAAAATCCGATCAAGCCCAGAGACAGTAATAAGTCGGGAATTTGTATCTGACTCCGGTTATAGACTCCAGCAGCTAATCCAATCGCAAACATCGCTAGCGAATAGAGAATTATAAGAATCGCTTGATCAATCAACCAAGCCAAAGAACGTTGCAAAAAGTTTGCCTGAGGCACCTTTATACTCCTATTTCAATAGTTCCCAAAGTCTATCTAAGGCGAGTTCGGGATAAGAAATCACTCAATACGCTTTGGCGAATTCCAACCGCCGAGCGCTCAGGAATTATCTCGAACTTACATTAGCGTAGGTTCTGCTAGCAGCGAGCAAATTCATCTAGAACTAAACGAGAGAGTTGCGATTGCAATCATTCAAACGCCCCTTCTTGATAGGAATAGTCCGACGGCTCGTAGTAGATGGCTACATCAGTCAGTTGAATTAGCGCATTGCCACTCCGGTCATAAATTTATTTTCTGACTGTATAACTGTTTGCATAAATTCAATATAGGAAATTGCCTTCAGTCCGTCGTCTACAGTGGGTTGAATTTTTTACAGTACAAATTGATAGAGTGCCCCTGCGATCGCAAAGTAGAAGGCTGGTTCTAACTTAAGTTAGAATCCGAACTCGATCGAAAGTACACCTTACAAACTGACAATGCCGCGTTTAACCGCGACGATCACAGCCTGGGTGCGATCGTTCACATCTAACTTATTCAAAATTCGATTGACATGAGATTTAACTGTACCTTCACCAATACCCAAAGCAGTCGCAATATCCGCATTACTCATTCCCTGAGCCAGTAAGCGGAGTACTTCTAGCTCTCTTTCACTCAGTTCTGGATTGCTGAGGCGTTGTGCTAACTTTGCGCCCACATCAGGCAGAATATACTGCTGACCCCGATGAACGGTGCGAATCGCATTCAGAAGCTCGTCCGGTTCAGTTTCTTTCAACAGATACCCTTTGGCTCCTGCCTGCAATCCCCGATAAATATCTTCGTCACTATCATACGTGGTCAGTACAATAATCCGAGCGGATTTAGCGATCGCACAAATTGCAGTAATGGCGGCAACTCCTTCCATTTCTGGCATTCGCAGATCCATCAGCGTGACATCCGGTTGATGTTCCTCAAATAGCGCGATCGCCTGTTCCCCATTTTCCGCTTGGGCAATCACGTTCATCTCTGGATCACGGTTAATAATTGTGGCTAATCCTTGCCGAAAAATGGCATGATCGTCTGCAATCAGAACCCGAATGGCTTGATTCATCGTGTTGCTACTCCCGATTAACGGTGACAATCATCTGCGTTCCCTGTCCAGGTTGACTCCTAATTGTGAGTTGTGCGCCGATGCGCTCTGCCCGTTCGCTCATGCCGAGTAAGCCAAACCCCTTAGAGGAGGGAATGCTACCGACTCCAAAGCCCTGCCCATTGTCTTTCACGCGCAAGCAAAATTGATCGCGATCGTAGACTAGCTCCACTCGGATTTCGTCAGCGTTGGCGTGCTTGATCGCATTGGTTAATGCTTCCTGCCCAATTCGCAGTAGGTTACTCTCTACTTCAGTTGATAGAGTATACGCTGTCCCCTTGACTTCATAATACAAAGTGGTATCGTTTGCAGCCGCTCTGATTTGAGTTACGAGACGATGTAGAGCGTTCTGTAGACTGCCTTCTTCTAAAAGCTGAGGACGGAGTGCAACGACCGATCGCCGCGCTTCAGTCAGTCCAGTTCGCGCCAATTCTTTGATCAGGTCTAGGTGCGCCTGGGTTGCTTCTACATCATCCGTTAGCACCTGGTTTGCCGCTCCGACTTGAGCCAGAATGCCTGTAAACGACTGAGCAAGGGTGTCGTGAATCTCGCGTGCCATACGGTTGCGTTCTTCCAGAATCGATGCGGCTTCTGCTTGCTTTTGCGGCGTAATATCTCGCGCCAACCAAATCACCTGCTCATGCCGAATCGGGGAAATGCGAGCCGAAAACCAGATTTCTCGTCCAGCTATCCACTGACTGTATTCAACTGTAAGTACTTGTTGAGTTCTCAACACCTGCTGAATATAACTCAGGAATTCATCGGCTTGTTCCCTGTCATAGAGTCGATGCAGTGTCTTACCAATATACTCCTCCCGATATAACTCTCCATAGGACGGATTCCCTTTGATTGCACAGATCAATTGCCCCTCACCATTGAAGATACACATTGGATCGGGAATGGCTGAAAAGAGCGATCGCAGTTCTGCTTCAGAGGCTTGCAACGCGACTTCTGCCTGTTTACGATCGCTAATATCCGCAATCACTCCTTCGATGTAGTCATCCCCTGTATTCAGATAAGAAGAGAAAAGCCCCCAAAAGACTGTCCCATCTCGTTTTCGCATCTGTGCTTCATAGCTTCGCACTTCCCCATCCCGCTTCATCACCTCGATACCTTGTTGGCGATCTCTGAGATTGACCCAGTAGCCTGTAGTGTGTTCAATCCCAATCATCTCCTGGGGTGAATCAAAGCCAAACAGATCGGCAAAGCGTTGATTAGCATCGAGAATTAATCCATCACCGATACGAGTACGGTAGATACCAACCTGCGAGTTTGCAAAGATGTTGCGGAACTTGGCTTCACTGCGTTGTAATGCCTCTTCTGCTTGTCTACGCTGAGTGGTGTCATTGCCCACCGATAAGATTTCAACGACATCTCCCTGGTCATTAAAAATAGCTTGATTCGACCAGACCATCCAAATGCGCCGACCGTCTCGACACAGGTTTTCACCCTCGCCTTGCGGGTACGATTTGGGATTGCGAAGTAAATCATGGACAAAGGGTTTAACATCGCGTCCAGAGATTTCGATGTCTGGAATGATGGTTTCAAATAAGGTTCGCCCTAAAATCTGATGTTCTTCATAGCCCAGAAGTTTTATCCCATAATCATTGATGTAGCGAATCCGTCCTTGCGGATCATAGCGAATGATGACCGAATTCGCGGTTTGTAGCAGGTTGCGATAATTTGCTTCACTTTGTCGTAATGCGTCTTCTGTTCGTTCGCGATCGATGATCTCCTGCTGTAGAGCTTGAGTTTGTTCTTCTAGTTTCCTTTCCAGTGTTTCGGCATAGTTTGCTAACCGTTCATACCGCCGAGTATTTTCTAGTGAAATTGTTGCTTGAGCTATCAACAGTTCAAGGATTTGTAAGCGATCGCGGGTAAACACTCCGGTACTGAGATTGTTCTCTAGATAAAGGATGCCGATCAGCTGACGTTGCTGAAGAATTGGCATACACAGGAGAGATCGCGTCTGGTGGTGTTGGATGTAAGGAGCAGTTGAAAAAGACAATTCGGTGACTGCATCATCAAGCACTAAAGTTTCTTGAGTGCGTTCTACCGAGTGAATGACGGAGATAGGAATCGTTGCACAATCAGCAACAGCAAGCTTTTCCAGGTCACACTGTCTATTTCCGCTGCATTGAGCGACTACAATGAGTTGATCCTCTTCCAAGAGAATCAGAGCGCCCCTTTCGGCTCCTGCATATTCGATCACCCCCTGCATCAATGTGGCTGTTAATTGCTCAAGATGGATCATTAAATGCTCCTCCGACGAAGGACTGTCAGCCACCTCCCAAAGTATATCGCTTGACAAAATCCAGAAAATTAAGCTTCTGGACGAATTTTTTGAAGGTTTTCCAATGGTTGCATTAAAGCCTTGAATGATGAGATATAGTTTGTCAGATTCTTAAGCCATTAGCGAACCTACTTGGAGATTATCCCAGTGAGGCGTTTGAACTGTTGTGTCAGATGGCTTTAACTAAAGAAACCAACTTATAAGCCGATGCCTATGTCAACATCTCTCTAACAGGAGGAATTTTGCCAATCTGTAAGCAGATCATTCATCAAGGGCTGCTGTCGTCTCAATCTAACTGATGTTTTGAAAGAGACAAATGTGGTAACACCGATGTCAGCAAGCAGGGCATGAGTTTGCCAGAAACTTTATCCATTCTCACGCAGTTTCCGACGAGTTCGATACGATCGATAAAGCAGCAATTTTTAAGACTCAAGCGATCACTACCAGGATTTGAACTTCAGGACCACAATTAATCGACAACCTCAAATGCGGAGGAATCAGTGATGGGAAATTCACAACGTAGCATGGGTGCGAGTATTGCTTTGGGTTTATCGATTGGAGTTGCAATTGGATTAATCGTAGAAAATCTTGTTTTTGGAATCGGCATTGGTTTAGCTGTTGCGATCGCTCTTAATCTTGTGCTTGAGCAAAGTAAAAGATAAATCTCAACAGAGGCATAATATGTCTTTTGCCATTGGACTGAGCCTCATTACCCACCTGTTTTTTCCCGTTGCTGGTTTAGTTGGGCTGTGGCGAGGAAATGAACTCAGCGCTCTTAATGCCCTATAGTGGGCGATCGCAAGCAAATCAGACCGCCCACTTCTATCACTCGGATTGCTCCAGAGCAGATCTAGCTCTAGCCAAATATTCCATCATCGCTGCATCGACCATTCCTCGACTAACCACTTCAGGCTGCTCCTGTTGCCACATCCGGTTTAAGGCTTGTTCAACTCCAGGATCGCCTCCTGTAAACGCTTGGATTAATTCAATTGATCGTCGCGCTAGAGCTTTAACGGGTGCGGCGGTTAGATCAGTCCCTTTCGCCATCTCTACTTGGACTTGATCAAATAAATCTTGCCAGTCAGCTTGAACTTGCTGAATCCGTTCTTCGCCTAATGATTCCTGACGTTGCCGAAGGGATTTCAATTGTTCAGGGGTGTAATATCGTTCCAACATATTCATTGCCTCAATGGTTTGGATGACTGCTTCCACAGATACGGTTTGCATCGAACCCACCGCTTGAGCGATCGCGTCCAGTCGATTGAGCAATTTTTGAGAAAGTTCAATTTGCTCACGCAGGCGGGCAGTATGGAGTTGAATAATGTGATCGAAGGAAAAACTGTGTTGCTCTAGGCACTCACGAATTTCTTCGAGGGAGAAGCCAATTTGCCGCAGCGATACGATTTGTTGCAAGCGAATGATGTCTTCTCTGTCATACAGTCGATAACCTGCTTCAGTGCGATGAGAGGGCGAAAGTAAGCCGATTTCGTCATAGTAATGTAACGTCCGTACCGAGACCCCAGTTTGTTTTGCGAGATCACCGACCTTGAGTGCAACTGATTGCATCTTCCCCTCCTGACCTAGTCCAGACAACCTTAGAGGATGTTTTAAAAGACAATTGAGGCTGTAAAAAAGCTCTCTGGTCATAAGCTGTAAATACGTAAAAGCACAGCACCGAGAGAGCTACATGAGTAAATCGTATCCCAGTAACCTCACTCCTGCCCAATATGAATTGTTGAGCGACCTGCTACCTGATGCAAAACCTGGCGAACGACCGCGAGAAGTAGACTTATGGGACATTCTCAATGCAATTTTTGGTAGTGCATCAAATTAATGTGGGACTGATAAAGTAGAGGCAGATTTCTTCTGGAGCCTACCAATGGAATGCCCCCTGTGCGGACACCCGAAAGCCCACAAACATGGCAAGATGCCGAACGGTCATCAACGCTACCTCTGCCCGACTTGCAATCAAACATTTTCAGAAAACCTTGATAGTCTCTACTATCGCCGCCATATCAGTCCTGAGCAAATTCAACAAGTGCTGCAAGCGCACAGTGAAGGCAGCAGTCTACACGGGGTGAGTCGGATCACTGGACTCGCTTACAACACAGTCGTCAGCATTGTTCGAGCAGCGAGTCAGAGAGCGCAACTGGTACATAATGCGGAAGTTCAAGCGGTCGAAACAAGCGAGGTCAGTGCTGATGAACTGTGGTCATTTGTCTCAAAAAACAAAAGCAATGCTTGAGCCAAGAGCGAGAAACTAGAGATTGCTGTTAAATCGCACGTTACTTTTAGCCTCAAATCATTGCAGAAGGAGATTGAACTTGATGAGGTTCATTTAAGGCACGATTGACAATTGAACGCTTACAGTTGTGCCTGCTGCAGAAGAATGAATGGTCAATTCTCCATCATGTGCGGTGATAATTCGCTTTACGATCGCGAGTCCTAATCCTGTTCCAGAAGGCTTCGTAGAACAGAAAGGTGTTGTTAGGTGAGGTAAGATTTCTGGCGGAATGGGTTCTCCATTGTTATGAATATGGATGCAAACTCGCTCTGCATGGAGGGAGCTAATCTCACACCTGATCTTTTCTCCAGGCGAGATTGCTTCAAAAGCATTCCGAACTAGATTGATAAAGACCTGCTTGAGCTTATCTCGATCGGCGGAAATGTGAATGTCCGGTTGTGTGAAGGTTAATTCTATCTGACGATCAGTTGCTTCGGGCATGTCCTTAAGTTGTATGAGCAGCTCGCTCAAAAAGTCGCCAAGATTCAACCTGGAGCGCTTCAAGACCTGCGGCTTTGTGTAGAGCAAGATTTCAGTGAGTAACTGCTTCAGACGTTGAGATTCATTGAGAGCTAAGGCTAATCGTTTTTGATCAGAGGTGTTAAGCAATCGTTTTTTGGCATAGTTCAACCCCATCTCGATCGTGGTGAGAGGATTGCGAATCTCATGAATAATTAAGGCTGTGAATTCTCCAATCTCAGCTAGGCGTTCCTGTGTTGCCAATTTTGATTGGATTGCTTGTAGTTCTCTCAGCCCAGTCGCAATTTCCTGCTCTAAACGTTGATCGCTCAATCGTTTCTGCTGATAGAGTTGATAGTTCTCGATCGCCATTGCTGCGCGTTCTGCAAGCGATTGAACGATCGAGATCTTTTCTGAACTGTGTTGACAAGGATGCTGATGAAATGCGTAAAGCGTTCCGATGACTCTGCCATAGATAGTTCGCAGTGGTACTCCCAGAGAATAAGTGTAGCTGCCGAGTTGCTCTTGATGGTCGAGGTGGTGTTCTACATCATCAATGTGCTGAAGCAATCCATGCTGAAGTAGAATTGCCGAAAGTTCTGTATGAAAAGAAGATTCAGGGCCTGCTTCATGGAGAAGCGGGTGACTGGCAAGAATTTGCCAATCTCCTTCCTCGCAGATAGTTATAATTGTCCAGTTTGAGTTCAACAATTGACAAACTTCACAGGTAATTCCATGCAAGTAGCGACTTAAGATATAAGCTTGATCGTTCAATTCCGCTAAAGATTCCAGAACATACCGCTGTTGTTCAACTGATTGGCTGTTCTGTAAATTCATAAGCGCGTCTCCACACCAGAAAAATGATGTTAATGAGCGTAGAACAAAGCCTATGCCTACGTCTTTGATTGAAATCAAGCTTGAGAAATTTTTAGGTTGTCTTAAGAATTTCTCCTTCGCGAAGCGTTAGTATCTGCGCTCACTTGTTGAGTTGAATCATGCGTTTTGTTCGAGTAATGATCCCCTCTTTCTGGAGTTGTTTTAGGGTGCGAGATAAGCTTTCAGGACTCACACCTAAATCTTGTGCAATTACCCTCATCGATCGATGAAACTGCATGATTTCTTTACCTGAATCCGTCATGTAGCGAAGATAGTGTAAAATTCGTTCGCGCGTAGACCGAATCCCACGAATTTCTAACATGATCTTGGTTTGGTGTAATCGATGTGCGAGAAGTTCCATAAATGCACTAGACAGTGCAGGATCTTGTTGCAGTGCTGGCCAAAACTCCGATTTGGGAAATCGGGCGACTCGTGCTGGTTCTTCTACGATCGCAGTGCATACATAAGATTCCTTAAACAGAGCAATTTCTGCAAAGATTTCTCCAGCATGAACTCGATAATGGTCGATTTCTTGACCTTCATTCGTGTAATGGAGCAGTCGAATGGTGCCTGACTGTAGAGCAAAGATGGAGTGAGCGGGATCATTTTGGTAGAAGAGATAGTCTCCTAGTGCTAAGTCCTGATAGGTTACAATCGAGCGAAAATGAGACAAAAGCTCTTCGACATCCAAAAAAATCATAGAATTGAAAAACAGAACGAATTAGCTTAAGTAAGCAATTTAACTACTATTGCTAGAATTGCTTAATTCAAGATGAGAGACACGTAAGAACTGGATAAAATATAAAAAATAATATCTAATTCTTAAGAAGTCGCTGAGTTTTGTCGAGTAACCGTATCTCAAGAATTTCATATCATTAGCCGCATTTTGAGCATTTCAGCTTAATGTGGAATGAATCCTCTCTAGGTAATGAGTGAAGTCGATGAATCCGCTGGGTCAAGGTTCAAATCGGTGGAGTAGAAGGCGAAAATGGCTTGATTTCGCCTCATTACAGGTTCGGCTGATGGTCGTAGTGATTGTGATTTGCGCGATCGCACTTGCTAGCTATAAATTGTTCAGTCATTGGAGCATCCAAACGGTGCTAATGATGCACTCCGAGCAACTGACGATCGCGCAATTTTTAACGATTACAGAACAACTCGCAACACTCAGTCTGCTTGTGATCAGCGCAATGGCTGCCACGATTCTAGGGGGGATTTGGCTACTCCTCCGTCCCTTGAAGCAATTTCAGTATTGGGTGCAAACGACAACTACTGTTGCTCAGTTAACGACCTTTAATGCACGTGCTGCCCCTAGCGAGATTCGGACTTTAGCACAGGCATGGGATGAACTCCTCAGCCAGCGAGCAGCCGTCAAACAGCAGCAGCGTCAATTTATCAGCGATGTGGCTCATGAACTGCGATCGCCGTTAAGTACGGTCTATGGTTATCTTCAACGTACCGTCAGACGAATCCCCAATCTATCCGTGTCTCAGCAAGAAAGTCTTGAAATGGCGACTTCGGAAGCCGAGCGGATGACGCTGATTTTACAGGATTTAATTAGTCTCGCACGAGCGGAAAGTTTTGATAGTACTCTTGCTCAAGAACCACTCATTCTCAATGAATTTGTGCGGGACATTTCCAGCATGACAGAAAAGTTTGATCATCCGAATATTCAGACTGAAATCGCTCCGATGCCTATTCGAGTGCAGACGCATCGGGATTACTTAATGCAGGTGCTAGATCATCTCATCCAGAATGCGGTTCGATATTCTGATCCCAATTCACCGATTTTGATTCGACTCAAGCAAGTTGACAATTTCGCAGTGATTCAAGTGATCGATCGTGGTGAAGGGATTCCTCCATCCGATCAAGTGATGATTTTTGAACCTTTTCATCGCATTGATCCCTCGCGTAGTCGAGCAACGGGAGGAACAGGACTAGGACTTGCGATCGTCAAGACTTTGATCGAAAAGATGGGAGGCACGCTTTCTCTCGATTCTGAGCCTGGGGTTGGCACAACCTTCACATTGACCTTACCGATATTAGGACGATGAGCATGAGCATTCCCCACATTCTGATTGTCGAAGACGAGGTGCAACTTGCACGGTTTATTGCCCTGGAGTTAGAAAGTGAAGGCTATCAGGTGAGTGTTGCCCACGATGGCATGAATGGATTAATGCTGGCTCGTGAAATATCTCCTGACTTGGCGTTGCTCGATTGGATGCTACCGGGTCTATCAGGGATTGAACTTTGCCGCCGATTGCGATCGACTGGGTTTAAAGCACCGATCATCTTTTTGACTGCAAAAGACGAAGTGGGTGATCGGGTTGCAGGGCTGGATGCTGGAGCAGATGATTATGTTGTTAAGCCCTTTAGCATTGAGGAATTGATTGCGAGAGTTCGCGCTCATTTGCGTCGAAATCAAGAGGCGGATGAAGAAGTCTTGCAGTTTGGAACGTTAAGGCTCAACCACAAAACACGAGAGGTTTATCGGGGAGGACGATCGATTGAATTAACCGCAAAAGAGTTTGATTTACTAGAGTACTTTTTGCGGCATCCTCGCCAAGTTCTGACGCGCGATCAAATTCTCGAAACAGTATGGGGATATGATTTTGTTGGAGACTCTAACATCATTGAGGTGTATGTTCGATATTTGCGCTTGAAGCTAGAAGGATCGCACGAACCCCGCTTAATTCATACGATACGAGGAGTTGGCTACGCTTTGCGAGAAGATTAGGATTTACCCGTGATTAAAGTCCCATCATTAATCACAGTCACTTGCTCAGGGCTGAAAGTTGGGGCAAATGTTCATTAGGACTATATTTTCAAGCATTAACCTGAGTTGATAGCTAAGGCGATACTTGAGCCACAGAAACTATGCTCGCTCTTGCAGTTCGATCGAAGATCACACGAGGTTTCAGTAAAACCTGAAAGAGTAGCCAGAGCGATCGCAGTTCTCCCGGAGCACATTGACTACGCCACTGTCCAGGACGACAATATAGCATTTGGATCAAACATCGCTCCTGTTCAAGTGAAAGGGGTTCAAAGTGAATGTGCAAGAGCGGAAACTCACTGTTTGAAGGGCGATCTTCTACTTGAGTGACCTGTGCTGGCAGTGTAAGATCCTCTTCTAGAAAGTCTACTTGAATTCGAGAATCTTTTGGAGTTATTTGTTGAGTTATCGCGATCGTTGCTCCAACTTCTGAAATTCCTGTCGTAAAGCCCCATCTGACTTGATCCCCAATCTGTACCTTGAGAGTACGACGCAGATCGAACTCATCATAAGCGTGAGGTCGAGGCACATCAATTAGAATCAGCAATGCAATGCTGAGCGTGAGTAGATTAAAAACGCTCCAGATCCAACCGAGATCGACCCCTTTCATCTGATTCGCAATATCGTCTGTCATCGGCTGCCATGCTCCCATTAGAATCGCATAGCCTAAGTTCATCCACAAACTCATTGCAGTTGCGATGAAAAAGATGATCAAAGGTGCAGCCAATCTCCAGTTAAACTGAAAGCGATCGCGACTCGTTCCTTTAGGAGTCACCCGAAATTCTTGCCCAAAAGGATTAAGCATCACTTGAATCACAGTCAAAGCCAGTGGAAACGCGAGTACCAAAGCATAAAGATCTGCTAGAAAAGCAGACCGAGATCGATGATTGAGCCAAGAGAAAGTTGTGATCTGAACGAGGTAAAACGGCAGAAAGTAATACAAAATTTCAGCATTTGTCGCTCTGACTGGAATGATGTGCAAAAACGCATAAGCAATGGGAAACAAGAGAAATCCAACGCGCGAAAGACTGGTAAACCAATGCAAAATTCCCTCTAAATGAGCAAGCCGTTGCATCGGACGCAATCCTTTAATTGTGAGTGGATTTGCATCGACAAAAAAAGCTTGCAGCGTCCCTCGTGCCCACCGTAATCTCTGAAGTGCTTGGGCTGCAATACTCTCTGCTGCAAGACCTGCGCTCAATTTTTCATTGAGATAGATCAATCGATAGCCTTTCGCAGCTAATCGAATTCCGGTATAGTAGTCTTCGCTCAAGGCTCCTGTAAAAAAATATCCTGCTTCAATCAAAGCAGAGCGCCGCACTACAAACGAAGTTCCAGCACAGATAACGCCCCCAGCAGCATCCCGAATAGGTTGAATTTGCCGATAAAAGACTTCCTCTTCTGGTGTCAGAATATCTTCTAATCCAAGGTTTCGAGCGATTGGATCAGCATTGTAAAATGTCTGTGGGGTTTGGACTAGGCCGACTGTTGAATCTTGAAAAAAACCGACTGTACGAGTGAGAAAGTTCTGAGTCGGAATAAAATCAGCATCAAAGACGGCGATCAGTTCACCACTTGTTTGAGGAATGGCATGATTTAGGTTCCCTGCTTTTGCATGCCGATTATCTGGTCGAGTGAGGTAGTGACAGCCAAGTTCGAGACAGAGATCTCTGATTGCAGGTCGTCTACGATCGTCGAGCAAATACACACTTTTAGCAGGATACTTTAATGCTTGACACCCTATGATTGTGCGTCTCAAGATAAACGCTGGCTCGTTATAAGTGGGAATCAAGATATCGACATGAGGCACATAGCTCTGGTTTAGAACTGCGATCGACAGTTGATCTGCTTCTGGCTTTCTATCTCTGACTCTTAGCAACAGGATAAGCTGAATCATGCTGCCACTCAGGATAAGGAGTTCTAACAAGAATAACCCCAGGCTAAAAACACCATCCAACGGATTACTAAAATTGAGCGTAGACAGCGATCGCCAAACAAAATAGCGAATCATCAAAATCCCCAAAACAGCCACTACAAGCACTCTCGACCAGGGCTGAGGACGTGGCGAAATCTTTGTAATCGCGAAGACTAGGAACGTTAAGAGTACTGCCCAAGCCAAAAGATACTCGCCAGCTACCATCGGAACCATCAACCAACCCGGCGGAGTCTGCTGAATCTGATTTAGCCGCTCAAATAACGTCGGAATTGTCCCCTGCCCAGCAAACCAAGCAGTAACGATGAGTGCTGAGATCGCAACAACGCTTAGCATGATCAAAGTGGCGGATTGGGGGAGTTGTAGATTGTTCCGATTAAACCCTAGAAACATCGATCGAGCATACTGCTTCATCTTTCTACTTCACTCTTAGATTGCGATATGTCAGAGTATGCAGCGCAAAAATGAGTGTTTCCTGAGAATTTCCTGAAAACATCTAGAATGTAGTGATATTGTAATTTTTCTAATGGATAGAGCTAACGTTTTGGGAGGATGGATGAGCTTAGCTCATCATCTATACGATTCTAAGTGTGAGACTGGGTGAGTGAGATCTAATGACAGAAGTCTTGCCCAGGCTCTTGAAAAGTTGTAATCATACAAAAGTTGTAGTCATACAAAGAGCCGCGGAAAGTGTCGAACTAATTTTCAAAAAATGGACAAAGCCATAAGTCTAGGGCTTTGTCCAATATTGGTGCAAACGTGGAAACAACTCAATTATTGATGGCTTGGAACTTGAATTCGGGCTGTGCCAATTGGAATTTCCGTATTAATGCCAGCCTGTTTCGCTGTGATACGGTAGAGCAAGATTTCGCCTTGTTCCATTGCAGTATCTCCATTGGTAAAATCAAGCTCGATCGTACGCCCTGGAGCCACAGGTTGATCGAAGACGACTGCCACTCTGCTTTCAGCCCGGCTGATCTTTGCAGGGATCGTTTTACCTGATTCGTCTTTGACAATGATGCTACTGAATTTTGCCATTTGTGGAGGAATCAGCACCATCAAATCTTCGAGAGACATTCCAAGTACCATAACACGAATCAGGTGATGTTCACCCTGAAGCCCAGAGCTACTAACAAAAGGAGCATTGAAGCTAAATGACATCGCAGACTGAGGCAAAATTACAGGAGCCGTTGCAGTAGCAGGAAGGCTTGCTGCAATGGTTAACGCGATCGTAGAGAAGCTAACTAAGGCAAACCGTTTCATAGGATTCTCCCAGATACAAAGGATGGCTGAATGCAACGGACTGTAGAGTAATAAGATTGCATTTTCCTAGGATGAAGTACGAAGCTTTAGAGAGTCTGAGAGTCAGCTTAAAGTTGGCTGAGAGATTGAAAATCATCCTAACTCATTCTCAATGCAGATTGATTTCTCGCAGTTGATTATCCAAAGCATTCAAGTAGCCACGATTGTTTAACGTGGAATCGGGGAGTAGATGCATTGCGATCGCAGCTTGTACGATATCTTTGTTTGAGACCTTCCCTGAAGAGTGATCTTGAATCAGTCCCCCATAACCACTGATTCCCTGACTTTTGAAATATCCTCGATAAGCAAAGGTAGCAAGATCGGCGGGTGTAAGTCTAATGACTTCTTGAGCGATTGTCATGTTCATCGCTTCCTTAGTTTGAGCGATCGCGCTTGCTCCTGAGAAACTAGAGAACAGCATCAGCAGGAATGATATTTGTAGAAAACGTTTCATTGTGTGACATCCTCAACGGGTTGATATCAGATCAGCATGACAAATCTACCTGAATGAGGTCTGATAAGACCATGAGAATTGACTGAGGACTTAGAAAAAACGTTGAATCTTTTCTACAGAAAAACTCAGAGAGTTTTTAAGCAAATCTCAGCTTCTACTCAGGATTGCTACTTATGCTGAGGTTGAGTGGACGTATAAGGAACTCACCAAAATGACCAAGATGAAATTTCCCGCTTTGTTAACAACAGCAACCTTGATGAGTATGGTTACGCTATGGGATGCTCCGCTAAAAACATTGAGTCCTCAATTGGTACAAGCATCTGCCGCAGAAATGAAAGATAGTACTGGGTTAACTGCTCAACAAAAAATTGCTAGGGTGACCCAGCATAAAGGGCAGTTTGGGGGTGGCGATGAACTGAGACGATACTTTTTTGGCGATCTAGAACCCCTGGGAGTGCAGCCTGGAGGTGCAGGAATGGTTGTCAATCTCTACAACAAGGCAAACAATACTACCTTTTCCTATTGTGCAACTTATGATGTGGTTGTCGCTGTAAAAACAGGTAGAGTTGCACAGTTTCCGGCTAGCGAAGTCAAATAATTGCATTTTATGTTGGGTCACTCTGTTGCGTTGCACCAATGATCCGCTTGTCGCTAGAACATCGTCTGGACTGGTGATAAAATCCCTAGTAGGAGGCTTTATCGCTAGTCCGGATTTTTAGTATGTGCTTTATTCGGAACTACGATCGTGACAAATTTAAACAGGACTCCATCTCAGCGTAAAATCCCAGGGCAACTTTATCTCTGGCTAGCTGTGCTGATCTTCGGAGCTTCTAGTGCTGTGACTCGTAAGCTGACTGAACTTGGCGCTCAACACTTCATGGATGGGCACAATCCAATCTCATTGTGCAATGTCTTGTTTGTTGGAAATCTCTGTGCGCTACTCGTTTTATTGATCCTGTACGGGCGGCAGTGGAATCGAGCAAACCTAAGACAATTATCGCAGCGAAACTGGTTAAATCTGACACTTGTTGCGATTCTGTCAGGCGCGATCGCGCCCGCTTTATTTTTTCAAGCCTTGGCCTTGACGCAGGTAAACAATGTTGTGCTGATTGGGCGATTGGAACCGCCATTAACTTTAGCACTTTCAATATGGCTGCTGCGGGAACGCTCAACTCGCTGGGAGGTGATCGGAACAACCCTGGCATTAATGGGTGTTCTTTTGACGATTTTTTTGCAGCCATCCTTACAGGGGATGAGTTTTAGACTCGCAGGAGTAGGTGAAAGCTTGGCAGTGATGGGTGCGAGCTCGCTGGCAATCTCAACGATTATTAGTAAAAAGTGGCTGAGTGAAGTTCCGACAGCAATTTATGGAATCTTCCGGACTGCATTAGGCACGATCGTCTTTTTCTTTGCAGCCTTAGTTTTATATGGCAGCCATCATTTTGTCGAGATCTTCTCTCCATTTTTGTGGCGATGGATGCTGATCTATGGTGTGATTATTGTTGTTCTAGGACAATCATTTTGGGTTCGTGGCTTGAGAGCATCTACTGTTTCGACTGCCTCACTGATCAGTTCATTTACACCGATTGTAGGAGTTTTTGCGGCTTACTGGATTCTCGATGAGGCTCCGACTCAAGCTCAGTATATTGGTGGGAGTGTGATTTTGCTTGGGTTATTGCTGAGTCAAATTGGAAGCTTACAGATGGCTCACCGCAGAAATTTAGCGCAGGTGGAACCGATGGAAGTTGAGAATGGAATCGGATTTAAAGGACTCTAAAAACTACGATCGCTGAGATACGAATCCCATCTGCACCAATGCACCTGCAAGATCGTGCTTCTTCTAGTCGCTGTTCTTCTGCCGCGATTTTGACCATACCTAATGAATTGGAAGATTAAAAAAGGGTCTTCAACGGCTTAGAGTCTGATACTGCTCTCTCTTGCATCTGTATAGAACAATTCAAGTTCAGGATCGGTACTTCTTGATAACAACGCCGACAAAACCAGTAGATACCATGCTTATTAACATGGCGCAGAACCAAATTTGCGCAGAATGGACATTGAACCGAATTCACTCTTCATTACCAAAATGCGGGTTGATGACGAATCAAGCTAAGGAACTCTTCACGAGTTTTCTCATGATCTTGAAATGCACCCACCATCGCACTGGTCACAGTCCAAGCTCCTGACTTTTGTACACCACGCATTGTCATACAAAGATGTGTTACTTCGATAACAACCGCGACCCCCTGCGGTTCAAGAACGGTTTGAATCGCATCGGCAATCTGATGAGTCAGGCGTTCTTGTACCTGCAAGTGGCGTGAATACATTTCGACAATTCGTGCTAACTTGCTCAAGCCAACAACCCTCTGATTTGGAATGTAGGCGATATGTGCCCGACCCACAAAAGGCAAGAGATGATGTTCACACAGACTAAACATATTAATGTCTCGAACTAAGACCATTTCGCTGTGCCCTTCATCAAAAATTGCCCCGTTGATCAGTTCTTCCAAAGATTGCTGATAGCCGCTTGTCAGAAATTGCATGGCTTTTGCCACTCGTTTCGGCGTTTTGAGTAGCCGTTCTCGATCGGGATTTTCACCCATCCCCAATAGAAGCGGTGAAAACGCTTCTATCATGAGACTTTGATGCAGTTCTGATTGCACACTCGATTCGTTCAAGGAGATAGCGGTCTATGAGTTCAAATTCAGAGTAGGAATCAATTTGAGTATCTTTGAGATGCGATCAGATTGAGTCTTAACCTCGTCCCGGAACTTGAATTCTGGCAGTGCCGATCGGAATTTCGTCTCGGATCCCTGCACGGTGTCCAGTCAATCCGTAGAGTAAGATAGATCCCTCTTCTTGGTCAGTCTGGATGCCGACAATGTTGATTTGTAGCAGTTGCCCTGGATTGACAGGCTGATCAAATGCGATCGCAACTTGCTTCTTGTTCGTGGTAATTTTTGCGGCAACTGCTTTCCCAGTTCCATCAGTGACTTGAACCTGACTAAATTTGCCCATTTGTGGCGGAATCGAAATCGTCAAGTCTTCTAGAGACATCCCAAGCACCATGACTTGGATGATATGACTATCGTTGAGTAACCCAGAACTACTGATAAAAGGAGCAGTAAAATCGAAAACCATACTACCCGATGCACTCAGTTCAATTTTGGGAGCAGATGCTAAAGCTGGAGAGAGGATTGAAGCCGAAAGAAGCAATGCAGATAAGCTGCTATAGATGAATCGTCTCATAAGTTTCTCGTTGAGTACTAAGAATCAAAGTTCTCGAAAGGCTTCAAGGAAGCTTGCTCACTATCTTGACCGTTCAAGCTGAGAACTTGCTGATCGCAACCTGAGAATTTCTGAATGATTTGCTGAGGAAAAGGAAAGTCACTCGTTGATCTGCAAACAAAGCTTATTCTCATCATTTAGTTCTCTAAATTCAGGCAGTTTTAAGCTTCTTCTCAGGACTTCTGAAGGCTGATGAGACAAGATGATTGAAACTGAATCAATATTTGCGAATGTAGTATGAAAACGCGCCTGCTTCTTATCGAAGACCAAATCAATCTCGCTCACTTCATTGCCCTAGAACTGAGGGCTGAGGGATATCAGGTGATTGTCGAACATCATGCCAAAATCGGATTAATCGCGGCTCAGGTGCTATGTCCTGACATCATCATCATGAGTTGGGATCTACCTGGAGAAACTGCTTCAAGAGCGTATCACCAGCTTAGATCGATCGGGAATAAGGTTCCAATTGTGGTAATGACAGTTGATACCAAACCTCGTCATGTCTTATCGCCTGAACTCAATGAAATGGTTTGGCTGATGAAACCCTTTTGTATGTCTGACTTGTTCAAAGCCATTGATCAAGTTCGCCACACGCCATTATTTGTTAATTCACCTCAACCTGAGAGGATGCTGAGAATCGGCTGAGGATTTACTTATCAAATTTTCAGCTTGTTCTACAAAACTTCTTAACGACTCATCATTCAGAACTTGTCTCTCTCAATGAAACTCGTAAAAAGGACTTTCTAACAAGATTGCTTCACCCTACAGCAGCAGGATATCGAGATGGATGAAACGACTCTGCCAACTGTAATTTTGGGCGCTGGTTTTACGGGACTATTTGCAACCTTGCACCTGTGTCATCGCCGCTACCCTCATCATATTGTACTGATTGATCGAGCAGAACGGTTTGTGTTTAAGCCTCTGCTCTATGAACTCCTGAGTGGCGAAATGACCGATACTCAAGTACAGCCTCGTTATGCCGAGTTATTTGAGTGTGATAGTGTGACGTTTGTGCAGGATGATATTGCAACGATCGATTTAGAAACGCGAACGGTTAAGCTCACTTCAGGACTTTGCTATCGATATGGCAATTTGGTTTTAGGACTTGGTAGTGTTCCGACTTACTTTGACATTTTAGGAGCAGAAGCTCATACTTTTGCATTTCGCACAGGTGAGGATGCGCTCGCATTGCGGCGACAGTTGCGAGATTGTCTGCAAAGGGCAACTCAAGCAGACGTTGAACAGCGACAGACATTATTGACGATTGCGATCGTAGGAGCAGGACCTGCTGGACTAGAAATGGCAGCAACATTAGCAGACTTGTTGCCCAAATGGTACGACCGACTGCACGGTGATCCCAAAGATATTCGGATTGTTGTGTTGAATCGTAGCCATGAAATTCTCAAAGATGACATTAACGGACATCTGCGAGAAATTGTCCAAACTGCCCTTCAAACCCGTAAGGTTTCTGTTGAAATTATTCAAGGCGTTGCTGTTAAAGCTGTATTGCCGGATGCTTTGAAGTATGAGCAAAATCATGAGATTAAAGTACTTCAAACTGCGACTGTGATCTGGACAGCGGGCAATGGACTTCATCCTCTAGTTCAACAGTTAGCAATTTCGGATGAAAATCGCGATCGCACAGGTCGGTTGCGAGTTGTCCCCACACTACAACTGCCTGACTTCCCGGAGGTTTTTGTTGGTGGAGATTGCGCCGTGTTAGAGAAGCCTCTACCCGCAACGGCGCAAGTTGCCTACCAACAAGGAGCCGCGATCGCACATAATTTATATGCGATCGCACAAGGGCAGCCCCCAAAACCCGCAACAGTCGCGCTACGAGGAACACTGATGAAATTGGGTTTAGGCGAGAGCGTTGCGAATCTCTTCGATCGAGTACCAATTACAGGGCGGGCAGGGCATCTAGTACGACATGGAACCTATTTAGAACTACTCCCCGTGTATGTTCACAATTTCAAAGCGACGGTAGGTTGGCTGACAGATGAGATCTTTCAGCGTCCGAGTCGAACTAGCTCGAAACCTTTGACCTCGATGCGATTGCTTCAGCGCGTTGGAGATGTTGCGGCTGCGATCGTGGTCATGAGTAGTGGGCTTTTGCTGTGGCGTGCTGCTCAACCGACCCAGTTCGAGCAGACTTTGCGATCGACACAGTTGCCCGCATTGCTCGATCGACTTCAGCAAAAACAGGGATAGAGACGAAACTTTTGTACTCTCAAATTTTGGAGAACTCTCATGATTTTAGACACTCATACTCAACCTGGCTTACGCAGCGAACAGCGTTTATTTCGACAATCGGTGACGACAATGCGATTTTTGCTAGGGCTTTTCTTTGTGCTGTCGGGCATCGCGAACTATCTTTACTTCAATGCGCCGGGTGGCTTCTTTGAAACAGTGACACAACTCAAGCTCAAGCTCTGGGGATGGGGATTTGAAGGAATTGGCCCTCTACCTCTGATTATTGCTTTGCCCTATGCGTACCTACTTCCGCTCGTTGAAATGATTGTGGGCGTATCATTCATGATCAATCGATTTGTTCGCTGGACAGGCATCGTGATGATGCTCATGCTCTTCAGCTTTATTATTGCTTTTGGTTTGATTGGACCGGATGGGTTGATCCCTAATAATCAGGGGAACTGGGATAAGAATGTGTTTATGCTGATCGGGGCTTGGATCTGTGCCGCCTATGATCACTATCTTGTCGCACGTCGAGAAAAATCGGGCGAACTTTAGAGATATGGGACAGGGATTGCGATCTCGCTTGAAATTTAGGCGCGATCGCTTTCATCTTCAGCTACAAAATTGAACTAAGATGGAATTTAGTACCTTTAAGATTTAATCGATCCTTTTTAGTTCAATGACGCAAAGAAGCGATCACCTTCTGGAAACCACTGTTAGAGCGACTCATGTTCTACTCACTCTAGATAATTTTGACGAAGCGGTGAATACTGCGCTGAGCATCATCGGAGAAGGGATCGGTTGCGATTTCGCCATTGTTTTAGAAAATGTTTATGAGTCTTCATCTCCATTCCCTGAAATCTGCAATTTCATCTACGAGTGGGCTTCCCCTGGCTTTCTACTGCTCAGCAAGACCTTTGGAGCAACGGTTCTTCCGGTGGGATTGCTAGGAATAGAATTTTTAGAGAAATATCTTCTCAAAGGAAACGGCTTTGGAGGGCTGCTTGAAGTCTGGAATGAACCCTTTCGCAGTCTCTTAGCTTCTGTTCAAATCCAGTCAGCTTATGCGGTTCCGATTCGCGTGAATGGCGAGTGGTGGGGAACTTTATGTCTTGATTATTGTCGCTCGCCCATTCAGGTGAGTAGTGCCGAAATTTCAGTTTTAATGACGATCGCAGATTGTATTGGCAGCGCGATTCAACAAAATCGCCTGAAGCACGAACACCAACAAACTTCTCAACAAAGAGTTGCTGACCTAGAAGGATACAATCGAATGCTACAAGGGCGCGATCGACTATTGGAGGTGACTGCCAGAGCAGCCAATGTGTTGCTAACGCTAGATAACATTGACGTGGCGATTGATTCTGCACTCACAGTTTTGATTGAGGGAATCGGTTGCGATCGCTTGGAGATTCTCGAAAATGTCTACGAAGCCTCATCTCCGATGCCGATTCGTTACCTCAGTACAGCTCATAAGTGCCTCGACTCCAGATTTGAAATTAGCTCCTTCAACATTGAATCTGTCGAAGCCCTCGAGCTAAAGGATCTCTTTCAGAAGTATTTCCTGGAGATGGATGGCTTTGGTGGAGTGTTGGCGGAGTGGGATGAACCGCTGAGAAGCTGGTTAGCGACGCTTCAAATTCAGTCTACTTATGCGGTTCCCATTCGGGTTAATGGTCATTGGTGGGGCATATTGTGTTTTGATTACTGCCACGCCCCCATTCAATTCAGCCCTGGTGAAGTTGCGGTTTTGAGAACGATCGCTGACTGTCTTGGTAGTGCAATTCAGCGCAATCTCACTCAGCGAGAACGAGATCGCCTGTTTAAAGCGACAGCGAAAGCCGCAAATGTTTTACTGACATTGGAAGACTTTGACCAAGCTGTTAACGCAGCCCTTCAGTTTATTGGAGAAGGCACTGACTGTGATTGTGTCGTAGTTCTGGAAAATAGATTTGAGTCCTCATCTCCCTTGCCGAATTCCTGCGAATTCATTTACGAATGGGCTGCCCCTGGGTTTCTGCCTATTAGCGTTGCTTTTGGTTCAACCTCGCTCCCGGCTGACTTGCTAGGATTGGACTTCATGAGACAGTACTTTCTGGAGGGGGATGGCTTTGGGGGACTCACTGAAGTCTGGGACGAGCCTTTACGCAGCGCGTTAGCCTCTGTTCAAGTCCAGTCTACCTACGCGGTTCCGATTCGCGTGAATGGGCAGTGGTGGGGAGCATTGAGTTTGGATTATTATCGAGCGCCGATACAGGTGAGTACTGCTGAAATTTCAGTGCTGATGGCGATCGCAGATTGTATCGGTAGCGCGATTCAACGCGATCGCACTCAGAAAACAATGTTGCAAGCTGAACAAACACGAGTGACTGAGTTAGCTCAGGCAAATACAGCCCTGAAGCAATCTCTCGATACTTTTGCTGCTGATTCAGATCTCGATCGCTTCATTGGAAATACACTCAAAGCGATTGCTCAGCAGTTCGATTCTCCCTTGATTGAATACTGGGTTTATTCTCAGTCAGAAGAGCCAGCTTCAGTTCATCTGACATACTGGCAAGGTCAAGTGCTTAGTGCTGCCAATGCTTCCATCTTGAATGTCACTTCATCAGGATTGATTCCATTTCTCGATATTCCCCTCAGTGTCGGAGATAGCAATATTGGAGCGCTGTCGATTTACTTGCTTGCCCATCGTCACTTTCCTGGACAAACCATTGAACTCGCTCATGCTTTAGCACAACAGCTCACCCTCGCTCTAGAACTGACCCGTCTTGCACAGGAAGCTCAGCAGACCGCTCTATTACAAGAACGGACTCGCATGGCACAGGAAATTCACGACACTTTGGCGCAAGCCTTTGGCGGGATTTTGATGCAGTTACAAGCCGCTCAGTACTTTGCGGTCAGTCAGCCTGAAAAAGCTCAGTCACATTTGCTGGTTGCTCAAAAAATCGCTCAAGAAGGGCTGGCTGAGGCACGCCGATCGGTTTGGACACTTTACCTCGAAACCACTGAATATGAGGATCTCGCTCAAGCGATCGCTAAATTTATTGAACAAACTCCCTCTGATCCATCCGTATCAATTAATCTGACAATCGATGGTATACCTTATCGTCTCCATCCTGATCCAGGACTAAATTTGCTCCGTATTGCCCAAGAATCGCTCACAAATGCTCTGCGACATGCCCATGCTCAAAGGGTGCAAATTTACCTCAGCTATTGCCCTCAGACTTTACAACTCACGATCCAAGATGACGGCTGTGGCTTTGATCCCCAATCGTCTACCGCTGGATTTGGGTTACTGGGGATGCAGCAAAGAGCAGCCCGAATGGGTGCATCCTGGCATCTTGTCAGTCGCCCTAGCGAAGGAACGACGATTACCGTCACTCTGAGCAATCCTGTGATTCCATAAATTCTAAATCTACGCTCTATTTCACCTATGCTGACCAAAACCATCCGAATTCTGATTGCCGATGATCATCCCATTGTGAGTCAAGGTTTAGTTGCAATTTTGAATGACCAACCGGATATGAAGGTCGTTGCTGAAGCAACCAACGGGAAAGAAGCGATCGAACAGTTCCGATTGCATCAGCCCGATGTCACGCTGCTCGATTTACGGATGCCACAAGTCGGGGGAGTAGAAGCGATCGCGACGATTCGATCGGAATTTCCCAATGCTGCAATCATCATGTTTTCGATCTATGAAACGGATGAAGATATCTATCAGGGACTTCGGGCTGGAGCAAAAGCCTATTTGCTCAAAGACACCCCTTGTCCTGAAATTTTAGAGGTGATTCGAGCGGTGAACGATGGACAGCGGTATGTGCCAGCAGGAATTGGGACGAAGTTAGCAGCGCGGATGGAACGCCCAAATTTGAGCGATCGTGAGTTTGAGGTGTTGAAGCTGATGGCACAAGGTAAAAATAACAAGGCGATCTCATCTGAACTATCGATTACTGAAAACACGGTCAAATTCCATGTGACAAATGTTCTGCTCAAACTGGGTGCTAGCGATCGAACTCACGCAGTCGTCAATGCTCTTCAGCAAGGATTGATCAAATTGTAGTTACTTGCGAAAGTTAATTTTGCAGGACTGACATTGATGATGAACTTCCAACTGAATCAACTGATGAGAGGATCTTAGCTCATCAGCAATCAGAGCCATCCCCAAGAGCAAAACGCTAATTCCAAGTAAAAAAACAATCACGACGATTTGCTGGAGCCATTCGCTATTGTTAGCGATCGCGAAAGCAATCACCAACATATCCAGCATAAAGACCAGAATCGCAAGATAAACGAGCACCAAAACATGATGAACCTGATGATGGTGCTTGAGTAGATTGGGTAGCAAATGGTCAAGATGGTGAAGTTTTTCAGCTTTTGCTTGATGTTGAGTCAGATCCAACTCTAGCAAGCTAAGCTGTTCCTCATGAATAGAACGAATGCGATCGCTTAGCCAGGTATACCGCGCAATAATCCCATTCAAGATAATCCCACAAGTGGTAATCATGACGACGGGAGCAATGATCAGGTTAATCGTTTTAACGAGGGTTTCATGATTCATAAAAAACTCCAAAAATTCTTGAAGGATAGTCCTTTGGTCTGTCAACTACCCATTTGGGTGGGGAAAATACTCAACGCCTGAGGGGGGAAACAATCATTGTCTGGCGTAGTAAAGAATCAGAACAGTTTCTGTAGAGTATGAATTATCTTCAAATGTTATCTCAGCATTACACAAATTGAGGAAACCCAATCATGTCAAAACAAAGATGGGCTAACCGCATTGCTCTACTACTCGGAAGTTTAGTCACTCTGAATGCTGCTCCAATTCAGGCTGAAGTGATTAATCGAGGCATTGAATCTGGTCCCTACCACGAAGCACGCCCCGCGCCCGATTTTCTCCAACCTGATGTCAAGATTGTCGTTGGGCAGCCTTCTCCATCTGAAGTGAATCCTTCGTTTCTAGGTCCTGTGCTGCTCATGAAATCTGCTCAGGTTGATTTGGTCAAAGGAACTGCTAAACTCCCCTTACACAAGGGAAAACTCGCTTCAGGTGAAACAGCCTGGTTTATCATCACCGATGCAACTGATGAAAATCTGTCTAACCTGCATGGGGTAAACTATTCACCCAAACTTGCCTACGGGTTTACAGGACGCAATCAACGAACGGCAACGATCAGTAAAGATGGCACTTGGGTATTCAACCGAGGCAAAGTAGACTTCAAGCCAAAACTGAGCATTACACCAGGTGCTGCTAACGCTCCTTTTCCACCTCAAGCGGCTCAACCTGGATCAGTAGGCGATAACAATTACACGCCTTTAGTCAAAGTTACGAATGCGACGAAAGATGTGTTGTTCAATGCTCCAATGGTGGCATTCAATCAGACGGAAGATCAGCTTAATGCCTTTTGTAATGGCAAGCCGAATCATGATTTAGTTCATGACAAAGTGGTTGCAATCTGTCCGCGTGAAGGAACGGTGACTTTAGAGCTAACGATCGGATTTACCTTCAGCAAACCGATTCTCTATCTCTCTACTGAAGCCAACGATTCAGTCGTCGCTACGCTGGAGACTGCAACCTACGCCCCTGCCATGGAAGACTTACCCTTTGCCCATGAAGATGCACTTCCTGGTGAATCTGCTGAACGCATTTATGTCTTTGTCAATGGAGCAACTGGCTTAGACAATCCGCATCGACAAGGTTTGTACAGTGCATTAACTGACAGACGAGGGCCGTTGAATGTATTAGGTGGCATTCCGACGATTAACTTAGATTACAGTCCGATGTGGCGGATTTTTCCGGCAGTCTGGACAGAAGAAGCGATCAAAAAAGGCTACCGTGCTCGCATGAGCGATGCCATCCACATCGAAGATATGGGTGCTAAAGGCTATATTCGATCTCTCGACGGTGGCAGCCTTCGAGCCGTTGGATTCATTGTCAATTGTCCAGTAGTTTATCGCGTCAATTAGTTCATCATCATTGTCTCAACCGTGATGACTCAGAATACCTATATACAGGAATAGGATCATGCAAATCCAAAATGCAACGGCATTGGTAACAGGCGCAAATCGTGGTATTGGCTACGCATTCGTCAACGCTCTGCTACAGGCAGGCGCTCAGAAAGTCTATACCACTGCCCGTGATATCAATACGCTCAAAGATGTTACGAGTTTGGATACTAGCCGAGTCATCCCTCTCCAACTTGATGTCACAGACTCCTGCCTAATCAATACCCTGCCTGCACAATCACCTGATGTTAACCTCTTAATCAATAACGCTGGGATTCTCGCTTTTGGAAGTATCCTTGATGTGCCAATGGAGGTAATCGCTAGTCAGTTCAATACTAATTTTTACGGCTCGCTAAATGTAGCTCGTGCGCTGGTTCCAGTGATTGAGCAGAACAATGGAGGAGCGATCGTGAATCTGTTGTCGGTCGTATCGCTTGTAAGTATGCCTGCATTAGCTGCTTATAATGCTTCTAAATCGGCAGCTTGGTCAATGACTCAATCTCTACGAGCTAGTGTTGCAGAAAAAAGGATTATGGTTCATGCTGTTTTTCCTGGTCCTGTAGATACTGATATGGCTGCGGGCATTGAATTTAGCAAAACAAGCCCTGCGGATGTTGCAGTGGCTGTGCTAGCAGGGATTGAAGCAGGTCACGAGGATATTTTTCCAGATCCTATGTCTGCTCAATTCTATGCAGCTTGGAGACAAGATCACAAAGCGATTGAGAAACAATTCGCTGCTGGCTCAAGTGATGATGTTTAGCGATGGCGAAGCCACAACTTGAATTTAAGATATTGTGAGTCTTTATCTAATGGCATCATCCAGAGAACCTAATTGTCTTACCCTCCCTGTGAGCGATCGCGATCATTGCCAAGGCAGCTCGATCGCAAAAGTCACCTTGGTCGAGTATGGCGATTATCAATGTCCTCACTGTTGGGCAGCGCAGCAGATTATTCCGTTGATTCAGCAGCAGTTGGGAGAACAGATTCGATTTGTGTTTCGTCATTTTCCGAGATCGAGTCTGCATCCAGAAGCCTACCATGCTGCCGAAGCTGCCGAAGCCGCTGCATCACAAAGTAAGTTTTGGGAAATGCACAGCTATTTATTTCATCATCAAGCGCAATTGGCAGATAGTGATTTAGTCAGGTATGCGATCGCGCTTTGCCTCAATGTCGATCAATTTCTGGCAGAAATGACTAGTGATTGCCATATGGCGCGCGTTCAGGAAGATATTAAAAGTGGCATCCAAAGTAGCGTGATCAAAACTCCGACTTTCTTTATTAATGGGATAAAGCATGGAGATGATGATCGCTTGGAAACGCTGTTAGAGGCAGTTGTAAAAGCTGAGCGCAACTGTTGAAGCGCACTTGCTCTATTCAAATTGAGGTAACAGATGATGTCTAAGTCTCAGCCACCCGTGAATTCTGCTAGTTTTATGTCTACTGTCTCTCCCGAATTAGAAATGGAGTATTTGACGACGTTAAATTATCGATCGGGCGATTTGGCTGCCTATTTAACTGAAATTTCACGGAGCGTGAGTCGATTGATTCAGTCGGATTGGACGATCGTGACGCTTTGCCAAGGGGAGACCGGGCAAATCATTGCAAGCAATCTTGAGATGCGGCGGGAAAGTGCTAGCTTCAGCGTTCATCGCACCCTGGCAGCAGAAGTGGTTCAATCCGTGCGATCTCTGGTCATCGAAAACCGCCAAGATATGCGGGATCACAATCTTGCAAGTGAGTATCACGCCTATCTGGGAGTGCCGCTAAAAATGAGGAACCAAGCAGCAATTGGCACGATTTGCTCGTTTTTATGTCACCCCCGCTCATTTACAGAAGCTGAAGTAAAGATGGTTGAATTATTTGCTGAGCGAGCAGCAACCGCGATCGAGAATTTTTGGCTCTATCAACATCAGCTACAAGTTAATCATCAACTCTCTCAAGAGGCAGCAGCTTGCTCAATTGACTTGAAGCGATCGCAAGGTCAACTGATTGAGCAAGAACGGTTAGCCGCAATTGGTGAGTTTACAACAATGATTGTCCATGAAGTGCGAAATCCACTGACTACGATCGAACTGGGCTTGAGATACGCTCAAAAAGTATTGCAGCCTGATTCTGACCAACAGCGTCTTAACCTTGCTTTAAAGGAATCTGAACGACTGAAGCATCTTCTCAATGACATTCTGTATTACGCAAAGCCGCAAGTTTTAAAACTCTCAAGACTCAATCTCAGTCTGTTTCTAGATGAATTTCTGCTTCAGGTTCAAGATGTACCCGAAGCAGTTGACCGCCGAATCAAATATACTAACAGCCTTCCAGAAGTTGCAGTGATGGCAGACCTTGATAAGTTAAAGCAAGTATTCTTGAATTTATTTCGGAACGCATTTGAAGCGATCGCTCCCCAGGAAGCCGTCGATTGCTCAATTCGTCCAGGCATCAATGTAAATTCGATTTGCATTGAGATTCACAACGGTGGCGCTCCGATTCCACCAGAGCTATTGTCTCAAATTGGAACTCCATTTTGCTCGACAAAGCCTTCTGGAACAGGACTAGGACTAGCAATTTCAAAGCGAATTATCGCAGCACATGGAGGGGAACTAATAATTGAATCATCTGTATCAGGAACCAAAGTAAGTGTGTATCTCCCGATGAACCTATGAATTGGCTACAAGCTAACTGACATCAAAACATATTGCTCGCGATTCTCAAATTTTGACTGATTATAGAGCTTCTGAGCGCTCAGATTCGATTTCAAGACTTCAAGGTGAATTGCATAAATACCAAGCGCTTTTGCAATCGTTTTGATTTGCTCTAAGGTCTGTTTGCCAAGTCCTTTACCTTGAAAAAGAGGTTTAATATAAAACTCATCAATAAAGGCATCTTTTCCGCCAAATTCAATACTATAACTAGTACAGAGTGCAATGTAACCGACAACTTGACTTCTACAACAAATCAACCAAATTCCGCCAAGTTCCGCATGTGTAAGCAGCATCTTGACGGAATTCTCTCTTTGATAGTCTGCAAGATGCAAATCTGCAACTGCGTGAAACTCTTGAACCAGTGGCAGCAAAATTTCTAAATCCGCGATCGTCGCGATCTTAATCTCTGCTTCCATTTCACTCCAGATCACGTTCTAGACGAATTTCAACTTCGCGTTCTACATACTCCCATTCTTTGCTTGCCCGCATCCGCACCAGTAACTCATCAAATGCCTGAGTATGTTCTGGCGCGAACTCAAACCAAGTTAAAAAATCAAACGGTTCTCCTAAGTCTCGGCAGTGCATTAACCGACGAGCAACCCCCGGAAGATACTCCAATCCAACTGCTGTGTGATGAGATTCTTCCTCGAAAATGGCACGTCGTTCATCCTGTGCCATTTCCCACCACTGAGCCGATTTCTTAATGGGAATGAGTACTGCGATCGCAGCTTCTGCTCGATTCAATCCGGGCTGTACCGCTTGAAGCATAGTAAGCTCGTCGCGCTTTGCATACCGGACATTGCTAGTAAAGCTCTGTAGCACCCACACGCTATCTAAGGGAAGTTCTGTAATGGCATCGTTTACAACATTGATCCGTTCAACAGGAGCTAAGCTGTTCCCGATCATTCCTTGCATTCCAGTAACGCGCCATCCGCCCTGCTTACCCCCAACAAATGAAAATCGGTTGTTCATAGTTCTTGCTCAAATCGATTTAACCTAGCAAACAGTCGTGTAATCTACACTACTGCTTTTGTACAGTTTTTTCAGTCTTTCAGTACACCGCTCTGCGACACTGGCAATAAAAAAGTCAGCACATATGCAAGGTTAGGAATCGCATTGCGCCAGAACCCTGTGGAGATCGATAAAGCGGTGTCGATCGCTGCCCAGGTCAACACTGAAACGATGACTAATATCCAGATTGGCTTGCTCGCAGCTTTGTCAAGTTGGTTTACGGCTTGTATTGCGGCAAACAAAGTGATGCTCCAACCGATTGACACGGCTCCGAGTACTGCTAAACTAAAGCGCATATGTGAATCAAGATTGAGTTCTCCAGGACCATTCAGCAGTTGAAATACGATCCGAGTCGGTTCGCTAGTTGCTTCTAAAGCACCTGCTGCTAAAGTGACTCCAAATAAACCGATTCCGATGCACCAGACGGTCATCCAGTTTCGCCAAAAATTTGACATACATTCTCTCCTAGTTTTCTATGTTCCAATGGGATTTCCAATATTCGATCTCTAACTCCAATGTCACAGAGAAGAGTCATACTCTCTTACCTCTAACTTCTCAGTTCTTGCAGTCTGTTTTAGAGTGACTATAGTGCAATTTTGAAACTTTCGAGTAAGCGCTGTCTGAGGACATTACCGTTGAACAGACCAATATAATAGTAGACGATCAATTTCATTTGTAAAGCATATTTTTTACTGATTTTTGGTGGCAGAATAGCGTAAGAAATAACCTGAAAGTAGATTGAAACATCTCAGGAAAATCTGTAGAAATTATCAGGTCATATTCATCTAATTCTCAGGCAAGTCGTGCAAGATAAACACTATCCCGAACATACCTGACAGAGAATGTTAATGATATGAGATATCAACCGCTTTCGTGGATTCGCCCTTTAATACTTGCTTCCTCTGTCGTGTTGCTTGCCGCGATCGCGATCTCACTCAGTAGCCGAATAACGCTCCGAACGCCGTCTTTCAATTCAAGTCTTCCATCCGACACCAACTTTGTTGCACTTCCTGATCCAGAGATCGATATTGCTGTTCCAAGCAACCTAAATCAGCAGACGATCGTGCTAGCAGGTGGATGCTTCTGGGGAATAGAAGCAATCTTTGAGCAGTTAAAGGGAGTTTCTCAGGTCGTGTCTGGCTATTCAGGAGGAAGTGCTGAAACTGCAACTTACAGCCAAGTTAGTTTAGGTAAAACGCAACACGCAGAGGTTGTAAACATCACCTACGATCCGACTCAAATCTCCTATGGTCAACTGCTGAAAGTTTACTTTGCTGTCGCACATGATCCGACTCAACTGAACCAGCAATTGCCCGATCGTGGATCTCAATACCGATCCGCAATCTTTTTCACAACTCATGAGCAGCAACAGGTTGCACAGGCTTACATTCGGCAACTTGATCAAGCACAGCGCTTTCAAAAACCGATTGTAACTCAAGTTGTGCCTTTGCAGAAATTCTATGCGGCTGAAACTTATCATCAGGATTTCGTCCAGCATAATCCGAACTATCCCTATGTCGTAGTTCATGATTTGCCCAAGCTTAAACGACTTGAGAAGCAGTTTCCTGAACTCTATCGAGATCAAATCAAGCTATCCAGCTTTTATTCGAGGTAAATGCCGTGATCATCCTAACCGGAGATATCGGAGGGACAAAGACAATTCTGCGCTTCTCAGAAGTTACTTCACAATCGTCCCAAATTTTATGTGAAGGTCGATATCGCAGTCGAGATTTTTCAGATTTGACTGAAGTGATTTCCAAATTCTCAGCAGAAGCGATCGCAAAGCTGAATCGACCGATCAGAGCGGATGCAGCTTGTTTTGCGATCGCAGGACCTGTGATCAACAATACGTCACATCTCACAAACCTCGGTTGGATTCTGGAGGTGTCTCGCCTGACTCAAGAAACGGGCATTCCAAATATTGCGTTGATCAACGATTTTGAAGCCGTCAGCTATGGATTACTTGAGCTTACTCAGGCTGATTTATCTACGATTCAAGTCGGGCAATCAAGACCTTGCGCACCAATTGCAGTCATTGGTGCAGGTACTGGCTTAGGAGAAGGCTTTTTGCTCCATCATACTAGGAGCAACCGTCAAGTCTATGCGTCAGAGGGTGGACATGCAGACTTTGCTCCACAAACTGAACTAGAATGTCAAATGTTGCAATATTTACTCAAGCGATCTCCAACTCAGCATGTTTCTGTTGAGCAGGTCGTTTCTGGAAATGGAATTTTAGCAATCTATCAATTTCTGCGATATCACACTGGGCTAGACCAACTTCTCCCTGAAGAAGATATCGACTTAACCTCTAAGATTACTGAAGCAGCGCTGAATGCACAAGACCCGTTAGCAGAGAAAGCATTACAGATATTTGTCAAAGCCTATGGTGCAGAAGCAGGAAATTTGGCGCTAAAGCTTTTGCCATATGGAGGTATCTATATTGCAGGGGGGATTGCCGCTAAGATTTTGCCCCTCATGCAAGAGGGAACTTTCCTTAAAGCATTTCTTGCAAAAGGCAGAGTGAGTGCACTACTAGAGCAAATTCCTATCCACATCGTCTTAAATCCCTATGTTGGTTTGATAGGGGCCACACGATACCTCAAGGAAACAATACTTCAGGCTAATTCAAACAATCATTGTTCGCTTATTGATCTAAGCTAAGAGGAATTTTAAGTATGACTCGCTCTCTCGTACAGTCTGACAATCAGCCCATCACCTCGCTCCAGTCTCTACATTATTATGGACAATCGATTTGGCTAGATTACATTCGTCGCAGTCTCATTAACAGTGGCGAACTTCAAGAATTAGTTGATTCTGGTAAAGTTCAGGGTGTGACTTCTAATCCTGCTATCTTTCAAACGGCGATCGCTGGAAGCACTGATTATGATCAAGTTTTGAATGTGCTCGAAAAGGTTCAGGATCGCGATGCATTATCAATCTACGAAGAACTTGCGATTGCTGACATTCAAGCGGCGGCTGATATTTTACTTCCAACCTACATTCGTACTCAAAAGCAAGATGGCTACGTGAGCTTGGAAGTTTCTCCCTATCTTGCTGACAAGACTGCTGAAACAATTGCAGAAGCGCATCGACTATGGCAAGCGGTTGCACGTCCTAATTTGATGATCAAAGTTCCGGCGACTCCTGAGGGAATTGCTGCGATCGAAGCACTGATTGGGAATGGCATAAATGTTAACGTAACCTTGCTATTTTCTCAATCGGCTTATGAAAAAGTCGCTGATGCTTATCTGGCAGGATTAGAGAGATTTGCAGCGCAAGGAGGAAATGTCAGCCAGGTTGCGAGTGTTGCCAGCTTTTTTATTAGTCGAATCGATACCGCGATCGATGGGTTACTCAATGCTCAACTCAGCGCGAATTCAGATTCTCATACCTGCAATTTCCTAAGAGGTCTATTAGGAAAAAGCGCGATCGCGAATGCAAAATTGACTTATCGCAAGTATCAGCAGTTATACACCAGTCTTCGTTGGCAAAAACTAGCAGAGAAAGGCGCTCATCCTCAAAGACTGCTGTGGGCCAGTACAGGCAGTAAAAATCCACATTATCGAGATGTGGTCTATGTTGAAGAACTGATCGGAGCAGATACAGTCAATACAGTACCACCTGTTACATTGGCAGCATTTCTAGATCATGGTCAGCCTCGCTTGAGTCTGCCAGAACAGATTGAAGCAGCAGAAGCTGTTTTATTGAAGTTAGAACAGGTGGGAATCTCACTCTCACAAATTGCAGATCACCTGCTCCAGCAAGGCATAAAGCTTTTTCAAGACGCATTTGATGCACTTCTTAGTGCTGTCGCTCGAAAGCGCGAGACGATACTAGGAGATCAAATTGATCGCATGACCTATCGTCTGCCTCCTGCACTTGATGAAGCGGTTCAAATGCATCTATTTGAATGGCGGCAGAGTGGAAAAATTCGCCGTTTGTGGGCGCAAGACGCGTCACTCTGGACAGATACGGATGAAAATTACTGGCTCGGCTGGCTTGGAATTACAGATGATCAACTGGCTCATCTGGATCCTCTGAAGCAAGTTGTTCAGGCTGTGCGATCGCGCGATTTTACCCATGTTGTACTGTTGGGAATGGGCGGTTCTTCTCTTGGTCCTGAAGTGATGAAGCAGACATTTGGCAAGACTCCAAACTTCCCAGAATTGCATATACTCGACTCGACTGATCCTGCCCAAATTCGAGCAATTGAAAGCAGAATTAACCTGCCGCGAACACTGTTTATTGTCTCTAGTAAATCTGGCAGTACTTTGGAACCTCATATTTTCAAGCAGTATTTTTTCGACCGAGTGCAACAAATTGTTGGAGTAGAAGCAGCAGGACAACAGTTCATTGCCATTACTGATCCTAGTTCTCAACTTCAGCAGATTGCAATCAACGATCGCTTCTATCAAACATTCCTGGGATTACCTTGCATTGGTGGACGCTATTCTGTGCTGTCTAACTTTGGTATGGTTCCTGCTGCACTCATGGGAGTCGATATTGCAAGATTTTTACGCCTAACGGAAGAAATGGTACATTCTTGTGCGCCTTCTGTTCCTGCTGAAGATAATCCAGGTGTCGTTCTTGGAACAATTTTAGGGGTGCTTGCTAATCAAGGATACGATAAAGTTACTTTGACGACCTCTCCCAGCATTGGAAGTTTGGGGGCTTGGTTAGAGCAACTTCTAGCAGAATCAACCGGCAAGATTGGGAAAGGAATCATTCCAATCGATCAAGAGGCACTCTCTACACCTGAAAAGTATGGTAGAGATCGATTATTCATCTACATTCGCTTGGAATCTGCACCCAATTTAGCTCAAGATGCTGCGATCGCTCTTTTAGAACAATCAGGATTTCCAGTGGTCAGAATCGCAGTCGCGACTCCTGAGCATTTAGGACAAGAATTTTTCCGATGGGAAATCGCAACCGCAGTAGCAGGAGCAATTCTAGAGATCAATCCTTTTGACCAGCCTGATGTAGAAGCGAGTAAAATTGCAACAAAGCAGCTCATGCTAGACTATGAAAAAACTAGGATTCTTTCTACAGCAGAGCCGCTCACTACGCAACTAGAAATTCAGATATATTCGGCTCCACATGACAAGGATGCCTTCGCAAAAGCAGCGATCGAGAACTCTTTAACAAGCTATCTGAGATCGCATTTGAATCGGCTGAAACCTGGAGATTATTTTGCGCTCTTGGCTTACATCGAAATGAATCCTGTGTATTACGAGTGTTTGCAAGCGATTCGCCATGCAATTCGGGATGCTAAACAAGTCGCAACTTGTCTAGGCTTTGGACCAAGATTTCTCCATTCCACAGGGCAAGTCTACAAGGGTGGCCCAAATACAGGGGTATTTCTACAAATTACGAACGAGCCTGAGAATGATCTTGACATTCCTGGACAGAACTATAGCTTTGGAGTCGTCAAAGCAGCTCAAGCACAGGGTGATTTTCAGGTTTTAGCAGAACGCAATCGTCGATTACTTAGGTTGCATCTGAGCCAGAATACACAGGCAGATTTAGAGCTTTTACAGACCGCAGTACGTATCGCATTAATTTAGTTGATATTGAAGTCTTTGATAGGAGAACAGAATGCAAATTGGTGTTTTCGGGCTGGGACGCATGGGCGCAAATATTGTCCGCCGCTTGCTCAAACATGGGCATGAATGTGTGGTGTTTAATCGCAGTTTGGACAAAGTGAAGCAGCTTGTTACTGAAGGGGCGAAAAGAGCAAATACGCTTGACGAATTCGTTGAGCAATTAGCAACTCCGCGCGTGATCTGGTTGATGTTGCCATCAGGCATTGTGACTGAAGAAAGCCTTTTAGAGGTCGCCGCAAGGTTGTCTCCTGGAGACATCATCATTGATGGAGGCAACTCTTACTACAAGGATGATGTGCGTCGAGCAAAATGGCTTCACGATCGTAGTATTCACTATATTGATGTTGGCACAAGTGGCGGCATTTGGGGGCTAGAGCGAGGCTACTGCCTGATGATTGGTGGAGAAACCTCTATCGTTCAGAAGCTCGATCCAATTTTTGCATCTCTTGCACCTGGAATCGGTAGTATTCCTCGGACTCCTGGACAAGCGCAGCTAAATTCTACAGCAGAGTTAGGGTATTTACATTGCGGTTCGCATGGAGCAGGACATTTTGTAAAAATGGTTCACAACGGTATTGAATATGCCTTGATGCAATCTTATGCCGAAGGTTTTGACATTCTACGAAATGCAAATTCTCCAGAAATCTCTGAATCTCATAGCTATGATTTCAATGTTTCTGAGATTGCAGAGGTTTGGAGACGCGGCAGTGTGGTGGGATCGTGGCTGTTAGATCTTGCTGCGATCGCATTAACTGAAAATCCATCGCTCTCTAATTACACTGGGTATGTCCAAGACTCTGGAGAGGGACGTTGGACGATTATGGCAGCGATCGAATCTGCCGTTCCAGCAGAAGTTTTGTCTGCTGCATTGTATGCTCGATTTCGCTCCAGACAAGATCATACCTTTGCTGAAAAGATGCTGTCTGCTATGCGTCAGCAGTTTGGAGGGCATGTTGAGCCAGTTGTGGAGCTATCGCCATGACGAAATCTCCTCCATCTATTCCGTCTTGTACGATCGTCATTTTTGGAGCCGCCGGAGACTTGACCAAACGCAAGCTTATTCCTGCTTTGGGGAATTTAGCAAAGGGTCATCTACTACCGGAAAACTTTGCGATCGTTGGAGTCGCGCGCGCTTCCATGAATCATGAAGAATTCCGTCAAGCGATGAACTCTGCAATGCAAGAGCTTGCTCCTTACCTTGAATCTGAGCAGCGAGATTGGTTATGCAAGCGACTCTACTATCTCTCAGGCGAATTCAAGCAGGCTGAAACCTACGATCGACTACAACAACTCCTAGATCAAATTGACCACACCCATCATACTCAGGGTAACTATCTCTATTATCTTGCGACTGCTCCTGAGTTTTTCTGCGAAATCATCTGGCAACTTCACTCCTTAGGACTTGTTGACGAAACAGTAGGTCAATGGCGACGTGCAATTATCGAGAAACCATTCGGGCATGATCTCATCTCAGCCCGCGTGCTCAACCAAACTTTGAGCAAGGCTCTAAAAGAACATCAGATTTATCGCATTGATCACTATCTAGGCAAAGAAACGGTTCAAAACATTCTCGTCTTTCGGTTCGGTAATGGCTTATTTGATCCGCTGTGGAATCATCGCTACATCGATCATGTACAAATTACCGTAGCTGAACAAGTTGGAGTCGAGAATCGAGGGGGTTACTATGATGTGACAGGGGCATTGCGAGACATGGTTCAAAACCATCTCTTTCAGTTACTCGCAATGATTGCAATGGAGCCGCCGATTTCTTTTGAAGCAGATGCAGTCCGAGATGAAAAGACTAAGCTTCTGCGATCGATTCGTCCACTTCAACCAGAGCAAGTTCTTACCGATACTGTCCGAGGTCAGTACCAAGCAGGAACTGTGCAAAACAAATCTCTAACTGCCTATCAGGATGACCCTAAAGTTGCTTCAGATTCAGTCACCGAAACGTTTGTCGCTCTGAAATTATTCATTGATAACTGGCGTTGGACAGGAGTCCCTTTCTATCTTCGTACAGGGAAAGCAATGGCAAAAAGAGTTAGTGAGATAGTCGTTCAGTTCAAGCAAGTTCCTCAAGTATTTTTTCGCCAAACTTCAATGGAACAACCTACACCTAACCTAATTCGACTTAGAATTCAACCGAATGAAGGGATTCATGTCCAGTTTGGTGCTAAAGTTCCTGGCCCTGTAATGAAAACGAGCGCGGTTGAAATGGATTTTTGCTATGCCAAGCATTTTGGAACCTCTCCAAGTACAGGCTATGAAACTTTACTTTATGATTGCATGATTGGAGATGCAACACTCTTTCAGCGTGCTGATACGGTTGAAATTAGTTGGGATGTGATCACACCAATCCTGGATGTGTGGCAATCATTGCCCCCACGCAATTTCCCGAACTACACAGCAGGCAGCTGGGGACCACAGGAATCAGACGCTCTACTGCAACAGGATCAGCGACATTGGTGGGAGATAGGGACATGATTACACAAGCAATGACCCTTGATCGATATCTTTGGCAGCAGCAAAAAGCCTTCAATATTCCAGTAGAACTCTCGATTCTAATCAGCCAGATCGGTTATACTGCAAAGATTCTAACTCGTGAAATTAGCCGTGCCGCCTTGGTTGGACAGCTAGGGTTAGTCGGAGATAAGAATGCAACCGGGGACGCTCAAAAAAAACTCGATGTTTTCAGCAATCAAACTATCATTGAAGCCTTCTCAGACACAGGGCTAGTAGCGGCTCTAGCTTCTGAAGAGCTTGAAATGGCAAAATTTATGGATTGTCGCAATCATACGCCTTATGTTCTGTGTATTGATCCGCTGGATGGCTCCTCTAATATCGATAGTAGTGGAGCCTTGGGAACCATTTTTGGTGTTTATCAGCGCAAAACTTACAATGGATGCTGTAGCGTAGAGCAAGATATTTTGCGCTCAGGCACAGAGATGGTTGCAGCAGGCTATATTCTTTATGGTACGAGTACAGTTTTGGTTTGCACCTGTGGTCATGGGGTCAATGGATTTACACTCGATACAAGCTTGGGCGAATTTTTACTCTCTCACCTGAACCTTCAATGCCCAAGTGAAAGTAAATACTACAGCGCAAATCTCAGCTATGCCCAAGAATGGCAACCGCACATTCAGAAACTTATTGTTCATCTCAATCAGCAACATACCTCATTGAGATATAGCGGTGCGCTGGTTGCAGATGTCCATCGGAGCTTGATTGAGGGCGGGGTTTATCTCTATCCATCAACTCCTGACTATCCTGATGGCAAACTCCGGTTGCTCTATGAATGTGCGCCCCTTGCTTTTATTGTCGAACAAGCTGGGGGAATGGCAATGACCGAGACAAAGCGTGTTTTAGAGCTTCAACCTCTATCAATTCATCAGCGATCGCCGTTAATCATTGGCAGCAAGGCAACTCTGACACTTTACGAACAAATGCTGCAAGCATAGACTGTAATACCTCAAACCTACTAAGGAACTTCCAATGACTCAACGCATCCAAGAGATTCTGAGTTGGTATGGTAGTGACAATCCTGGAACACTAACCAATCTCGCTCGTTTGCTCAATCACGGTAAGCTTACAGGGACAGGGAGACTCGTAATTTTACCTGTTGATCAGGGCTTTGAACATGGACCTGCTCGCAGCTTCGCGCTCAATCCACCTGCTTATGATCCGCTTTATCATTTTCAGCTCGCGATCGATTCTGGCTGTAATGCTTATGCTGCACCCCTTGGTTTTTTAGAAGCAGGTGCGCGCGAATTTGCGGGTCAAATTCCATTGATTCTCAAAGTCAACGATCACGATTTGCTTCTGAATGAAACTGATCCTGATCAAGCCATAACAGGCAGTGTTCAAGATGCCTTGAGATTGGGCTGTGTTGGAATCGGATTTACTATTTACCCAGGCTCATCTCATCGTTTAGAGATGTATGGACAAATCCGTGCTTTAGCTGAAGAAGCAAAGCGCTACGGCTTAGTTGTTATTATCTGGTCTTATCCGCGTGGAGCAGGACTGAGTAAGGCTGGAGAAACTGCGATCGATGTGACTGCCTACGCTGCTCATATTGCGGCTCAACTTGGCGCACACATTATTAAAGTTAAGCTCCCTTCAGAGCATATCGAGCAAGATGAAGCGCGTAAAATCTATCAAGCACAAAACATTCCTATTACAACGCTGGAAGAGCGAGTCAGGCATGTGGTGCAATGCACGTTTAACGGACGGCGCATTGTGATTTTCTCAGGTGGTGCGTTCGACAGCGATCGTGCCTTACTCGATGAAATTCATGCTATTTATGCAGGAAATGGATTTGGTTCGATCATTGGGCGAAATTCATTTCAGCGATCGTATCCTGAAGCCTTAAAATTACTTGATTCAATCACAGAGATTTACAGCAGCACCGCGACTCATTCTGCTAATCGCCAAAGTAATGCAGCAACAACAGTACTTAAGCAGTAACATTCGTATTGATCTCCAAATGTCAAACACTCAGCAATCCCTGACCTTGCAAGATATTTATCAATTTTTTCAGGCTCCGCCAGTCATCTTTCTCAATCAGGAGCTAACAGTTTGCTATGTGCTGTCAGTGTTACTGTCAAAAGGGGAATCTTACGGGGCTGAGCTTGTCCAGAAACTTAGGGATGACCATGTAGGCTACCGACTGTCTGACACAATCTTACAAAGTTCAATACGATTTCTAGAACGTGAAGGAATGGTCGTAAGCTATTGGAAGAAGCCAGCAAAACGCGGTCGTCCTCGACGAATCTACCAAGTTGTTTCAGAAAAACAACAGAAAGCACAAGACCTTGCACAACTATGGCGAGATTATATTGAGAATAAGTCCTCTATTCTCAGCCAATTCTCAGACTAAACTCAGCAAATTTTAGGGCTATATTCATGCACAGCTTAGTTTAGTCCCCCATACTCCAAAGAGTAGCAGGTGCTTGAGTGTTTGCCATTCGAGTGAATAGCACAGTTTAGAACTTATATCATATGGGTAGTGAAAACCATGAAAACAATTGCTTCTCTGATTATTCTAGCTTCAGTGGGTATGCTTGTCGCTTGCTCTACTCCCAACAGTCAAAAGCCCGCTACAACTAACCCAGTTCAGCCTGATGCGATGAAACAGGGCGATGCGATGAAACAAGGTGATGCCATGAAGAAAGATGGCGATGCGATGAAACAAGGTGATGCCATGAAGAAAGATGGCGATGCGATGAAACAGGGCGATGCGATGAAACAAGGTGATGCCATGAAGAAAGATGGCGATGCCATGAAGAAAGATGGTGATGCCATGAAACAAGGTGATGCGACAAAGCCATAGTGTTATCAGAGCGATCAATTCTCACTTTTGGTAAGTTTTATGGGCAGAATTTTCCGTCAGCGTCGTCAGCTTCTTCTTTACTTAGGATTGGGTGTGGTCGGTGCTGGAGCTACTGCCCTAAAACTCAAGCCTAGCCAAGATAAGCAATCTTTCATTGCACAACCCATCCTAGATCCCAAGCAAGATCTTGTCAGTGTGCAAGCATCTGGCAATCCATTACCCGACTTCCAGGGAATTCAGCAGTGGCTAAATTCAACTCCACTCTCGATCGCAGATCTCAAGGGCAATGTGGTTCTGATTCAATTCTGGACATTTGCCTGTATCAATTGCCAACGAACTCTCCCATACATTACTCGATGGCATCGCCAGTATGCAGCACAAGGCTTAAAAGTCATTGGGATTCATACCCCAGAATTCGCATTTGAGCGTGAGCCTAACAATATTCGGAAAGCTATCGAAAAGCATCAAATTACCTATCCAGTTCCAGTTGATAATGAGTACAAAACCTGGAAAGCTTATCAAAATGAGTACTGGCCTCATCTGTTTTTAGCTGATCGACGTGGGTTAATGCGGTACGACCATATCGGCGAAGGTGCATATGACACGACCGAGCAGATGATTCAAACCCTCCTTAAAGAGAGAGTGTTATGAATCCATCGACCCTTTCTATTCAGATTGCAATTTTGGCAGGGATCCTCACGATCCTCTCTCCTTGCATATTGCCAATTCTTCCAGTGCTTATTGGTCGATCGCTGCAATCTCATCGCTATGGTCCAATTGCTCTAATTTTCGGTTTAGTTGGAGGATTCGCTGTAGCTGGAAGTTTACTGGGAATCAGTACAAGCTGGCTAACAGGAATTGCGAACTTCTTGAGATACACTGCGATCGCAATCTTATTAGGGCTTGGACTTCTCACCCTATGCCCAAGATGGAGCTATACTCTTTTGAGCTATTTCCCCAATCTGAAATGGGTTCAGAATTCCCCACGCATTGGATTGTGGGGCGAATTTTGGTTGGGGACTCAGTTAGGATTGTTGTGGACACCTTGTGCTGGTCCCGTACTCGGCGGGATTTTAGTGTTGGCGGCTGTACAACATCAAGCCATGAGTGCCTTTTGGTTGTTGTTGGCATATGGATTGGGAGCTGCTCTACCCTTGCTGATGATTGCTTATGGTGGGCGAAAGTTGACTCAGCACTTGTTGAACTTACGATCGCAGAGTATGACCTTGCAAAAAATTGGTGGAAGCATTGTGATTTTGAGTGCGATCGCAATCCTACTAGGTTGGGATGTGCAAGTTCAACTCTGGCTCGCACCATTTTTCCCGAAAACTTCACTGTGAGGCACTGCGATCATGGATGCTGTAAAACGCCAAAAATCTCCTCCGACTCCTTCTCAAGCTTTACTCGCTAAGATATTCCACTGGACAAATTTGATTAGCCTATTCATTATGCTGTTCAGTGGATTACAGATCTATAACGCGAATCCGGTGTTTGGGGGACGAGGCGGGTGGCATTTTCCTAGTTTTTTGACGCTAGGTGGATGGCTAGCAGGGGGACGGAATTGGCATTTTGCAGCGATGTGGATTTACTCACTCAATCTTTTGGGATACGGGATCTATGTTGGTTTGTCTCGCCGTTGGCAGCGTCGATATGCTAGCAGTAGTGATGTTAAAGCACTGCGCGTTAGTCAAAATGCAAAACGTAAAAATTATGCGCTGCATCGAGTAGTTTACACTGCGATCGTTCCCATTCTCATTTTGTCGATCTCATCGGGTTTAGCGATGTATAAGCCTGCTCAGTTTCACGGTTTGTACAGTTTATTTATCAATTGGCAAACACTGCGAACAATTCATTTTATTACTGTTCCAATTGTTGTTGTATTCACAGCTGTGCATTCAATTTTGGCACTCAAAGTTGGCACAATTCGGCTTGTGAAATCGATGTTTATCTAGGAGTGATCGAACGATGTCTAAACCGATTTCTCGTCGTCAATTACTCCAGTGGTCTGGATTATCCGGAGCAGGTTTATTGCTCAGCAGTTGCGGTTCAAATTTTGGGACACAAGAAATCGGACAGGTCATTGAACCTTTGAACCAAGCGACACAATCTTTGCTGCTCAGCCAAAAGCCTGTGCCTGAATTTTCTATCCGTCAAGTTGAACCTGATAAATTACTCATCAATACCTTTGATCAAACGCCAAAAATCGATCCAGCCCAATATCGATTAGAAATTTCAGGGGAAGTAAACCATCCGATGCAGTTGAGCCTTGCTAATCTCCGGTCATTACCTTTTACCTCAATGGTGATTCAGCATGTCTGTGTAGAAGGATGGGCTGCAATTGTCCAATGGGGTGGAGTGCGGCTTCAGGATTTGTTGAAGCTAGCACAACCAAAATTAAACGCCCGCTATGTTTACTTTAAGTCGGCTGATGGCTACTACGAAAGTTGGGATTTTGCCTCAGCAATGCATCCTCAAACCTTGATGGCATATCAGCATAATGGAAACCTGCTCTCAGTCGAGCATGGTGCTCCTTTACGTTTAGCTTCTCCGGTCAAGTTAGGATACAAGCAAAGTAAATGGGTGACTCAAATTATCCTCACAGCGCAACTGATGCCTCAAAAAGGATATTGGGAAGATCAAGGATACGAGTGGTTTGGAGGACTGTGAGATCAATAAAAATATATATTTAGAATTTCAATTTAAGAAGATGTTTGAAAAGTCTCAGAAATCTCTTCACTCTGGTTGCCATCTTCCAGTCTGATGCTAGTAGAACGAAGTCTACTGAAAGACTTAGAAGCCGACTATCATTATTTCTTCGGTTTATTGCAACAGACTTCGCACAGTTAGACCTGGATTTGCAAGTCGGGACGGGTGAGGTAATCAACTTTTCAAACGCTCTCTAATCTAAAACGAACTCCCTCTACATATGAGTAAAGTTAATGAATCGGCTAGGGCAGGTTTCAAATGGGCAGAACAGGCGGAAAAGATTTGATTTCGCTTCATTGCAGTTTCGGCTTGCTGTCACTGTAATTGGAATTTGTGCGATCGCGATTGCGATCTATCAGCAATTGAGTCATTGGAGCATTCAGACTGTACTGATGATGTACTCCGATCAGTTGACTGAAGCACAATTTCTGACGATCTCTAGTCAGTTGGTCAACCTGAGCTTGATTGTGATGATTGGAATGACGATCGCAACTTTAGCAGTAACCTGGCTCTTGTTGCGTCCCGTCAATCAATTGCAGCACTGGATACAGACCACAGCAACAAATTCCCAATCCAATCCCTTTACAACTAGAGCAATGCCAAGCGAGATTCGAGCCGTTGCTCAAGCATGGAGCGAGACGCTCAGTCAGAAAGCCGCCATCAAGCAGCAGCAGCGGCAATTTATTAGCAATGTTGCTCATGAACTGCGCTCTCCTCTCAGTGTGATTTATGGATACCTTCAGCGCACCGTCAAGCGTATTCCTATGTCTCCCAGTCAGGAAGAGAGCCTGAAAATGGTAACCGAAGAAGCAGAGCGAATGACCCTGATTCTACAAGACTTGATCGATCTTGCAAGAGCAGAGAGCTTAGATGTTTCGCTTCCTCAAGAGCCTCTGATTCTCAATGAGTTTGTGCGCAATATCGCAAATATGCGGGGTAAGTTTGATCATCCGAATATTCAGCTTGAAATTTCGCCGATTCCGATTCGCGTTCAAGCACGTCGGGATCACCTCATGCAAGTGCTAGATCACCTGATTGAGAATGCGATTCGATATTCTCAACCCGATTTACCAATTGTGATCCAGTTAACTCAAGAGAATGGTTGTGCTGTCATTCAGGTGAGCGATCGTGGCGAAGGAATTCCCCAGTCTGATCAAGTGTTGATCTTTGAACCTTTTCATCGCATTGATCCTTCGCGCAGTCGAGCCACAGGAGGAACCGGATTAGGACTGGCGATCGTCAAAATTTTAGTTGAGAAAATGGGTGGAACGCTTTCCCTTGATTCTGAACCCGGCATAGGTACGACCTTCATTGTTACGTTACCCATGCTACGAAGTTGAGCAAAGAGGATTGATTATGATTCTCGGATAACATAGCCCACTCCACGTACGGTATGAATGATGCGTGTTTCACCTTGCTGCTCGAGTTTTAATCGCAAGTACCGAATGTAGACTTCAATCACGTTTGAATCCCCGCCAAAATTGTATCCCCAGACGTTTTCCAAAATCTGCTCTTTCGTAAAAACCTGTTGAGGATTCTGCATTAAGTAAGCGAGAAGATCAAATTCTTTGACCGTTAAATCGATTAAGCGATCTCCCCGTAACACTTGATGAGTCAGTCGATCCAATTTTAGCTCACCTACTTGCAAGATATTTTCATACACTTCTTGAGTTCGGCGAAGATGAGCACGAATTCGTGCGAACAGTTCTTCTACACTAAACGGCTTTGTAATATAATCATCTGCTCCAGCATCTAGTCCATCAACTCGGTCTTCTACTTCATTTTTTGCTGTCATCATGATGATTGGAATCTTGATTCCTGTGGTTCTCAATCGGCGGCAAAGTTCTATCCCAGACAGTCCCGGTAGCATCCAATCCAGAATGGCAAGATCTGGCAGAGATTGCCGTGCAATAGCAAGTCCAGTCATCCCATCGTAGGCTGTACTAACCTGATATCCTTCATTACTTAGCTCAAGTGAAATAAATTGTGCAAGTGCAACTTCATCTTCGACTAAAAGAATATGCGCCATAGCGGTAAACAATAAGCTGCTATCACTAGGAATTGAGCATAGAATATAAGCCTGAGCTATATCTGAAAGAATTCTGAAAACAAGCTGAGAAGCTCTAATTAATCTGAACTCTGTCGCCGCTTTTTACGCTCAAATATTTATTCTCATTGTTTTCTCAGGCAAGCTTTATCGAATTTAAACCTTCACTTCAGAAGTTTCTCAGTCCTGAATAGTTCAATGTACGAATCCCCGAACGACCGAACGATGAAGAGACGATATTTTGTGCAAGCAGGTTTAGCGCTTGCAGGAACCGTTTGGGTATCCCATACCCTCCGCCAGAATCCAAAAAATATGCCAGAACGTTCATTTGAAATCATCAAAACTGAAACAGAGTGGCGCAATCTGCTAACACCAGAGCAGTTTTATGTCCTCCGCAAGCATGGCACAGAACGAGCAGGAACAAGCCCACTTGATAAACAGTACAGCAAGGGAAGCTATGTCTGTGCTGCCTGTAAACTTCCGCTCTTTACTTCAGAAACAAAATTCAATAGTGGAACAGGGTGGCCCAGTTTTCACACGCCGATTGCAAATGCGATCGCGACATCACCTGATTATACGATTTCTATTGCTCGCACAGAAGTTCATTGTCGTCGCTGTGGTGGGCATCTGGGGCATGTATTTCAAGACGGGCCTCGACCTACAGGTAAACGCTATTGCATCAACGGAATTGCATTAGATTTTATTGCAGGATAGTCCTGATAGACGACCTGACTACCACAGACAAACAATCGTATTCTTAACAAGAGCATGATAGAGCTTACACCTGCACTGTCAGAACACAGACTCAAAGGGCAAGTGCGCGAGATTGGCATCAACCCCAACTACTGGTATGCCGTAGCCTGGGCACATGAGTGAGATGGACCCGTAGGGTTGGACAAAAAATAGATAGTGAATAAGCTACAGTTCTAGATCTCAATTCTACTAACTTTTTTGATCTAGATTCGATTCATGCTTTTGATTCTTTCGTGTTCACATTATT
>NZ_JAFLCJ010000033.1:0-48192 GCF_017302695.1 Leptolyngbya sp. UWPOB_LEPTO1
CAAGTGCGACTTTGGCTTTGAATTGGGCACTGTGTTGTTTGCGTTTGTTTTGGCTCATAATCTACTCTTACCATGAGGTTGAGGGGGGGTAGCTTATTCACCTGTCCAGCTTTTTGGTTCCACCTCAATGAATCTGCTAAGTAATGCGATCGATGCGCTTGAAACGGTTGAGAATCCCACAATTCGTATCCGCACAAAACAAGTTCATGACGATCGCGTGCTCATTTCGATCGCAGATAATGGATGCGGAATTTCAGCCCAAACTCAGCTGCGTATCTTTGATCCGTTTTTTACAACGAAACCGATCGGAAAAGGAACAGGCATGGGATTAGCGATCAGTCATGAAGTGGTCGTGCGAGACCATCAGGGCAATCTAAACTGTCATTCTGAACCGGGGCAGGGAACTGAATTTTGGATTGAAATTCCGATCCGTCAAAGCATTTCTGCATGAAAGCGAATGTGATCTTCAATGAAGGAAGCAATGAAATAGTAGCTGTGATCGTAGCCGGGTTGAATTCTCAGATTTAATGATTGTCCAACGTCTGCACAGGCTTGCTGAAATACGGTTGGCAAAAGCTGATTCGCGAGGAATTTGTCTTCGCTGCCTTGGTCGATGAGAATCGATCCGGGAAATTGTCCGACTCGAACTAGCTCACTCGCATCATACGATCGCCAGTCGTTCTGATTTGCTCCTAAGTAATTTGAGAATGCTTTCTGTCCCCACTGACATTGTATCGGGGCACAAATCGGCGCAAATGCAGAAACCGATCGATAGCGATCGGGATTTCGCAAGGCGCAGATTAATGCACCATGTCCGCCCATTGAATGTCCGGTGATGCTTTGTCGATCGCGTAAGACTGGAAAGTTTTCACCAATTAACTCTGGGAGTTCATCGACGATATAGCTATACATGCGATAGTGCTGGCTCCAAGGTTCAGCCGTTGCATCGACATAGAATCCTGCGCCAGTTCCAAAGTCCCAATCCTCATCTTCCCCCGCAATTCCGGTGTTGCGGGGGCTAGTATCTGGCGCGACTAAGATCAGCCCATACTTTGCGGCAAACTGTTGTGCGCCTGCTTTTGCCATGAAATTCTCTTCGGTGCAGGTTAAGCCAGAGAGAAAGTACAACACTGGCAGCGATCGCGCTTTTGCTTGGGGCGGCAAATAGATCGAGAATTTCATCGGAGACTGACAAGCGATCGAGGCATGAGAATAAACCTCGATCGAGCCTCCGAAGCATTTGGTTTGACTAACTAAATCCATTGAAATTTTAGAACGTTACGACTGAGCGAATGACTTCGCCTCGATGCATCAGATCAAAGGCTTGATTGATATCGTCGATCGGTAAAATTTTCGATACCAAATCATCAATGTTAATTTTGCCATCCATATACCAATCGACAATCTTCGGCACATCCGTGCGACCTTTTGCCCCACCAAATGCTGTGCCTTTCCAAACCCGCCCAGTAACGAGTTGAAAGGGGCGAGTACTAATTTCTTGCCCTGCACCAGCGACTCCAATAATCACACTGACTCCCCAACCTTTATGGCAGCATTCCAACGCTTGTCGCATGACTTTGGGATTGCCAATACACTCGAAGGAGTAGTCTGCTCCACCTTTCGTCAGGTCTACTAAATACGGAACGATATCGCCTTCTACTTCGCTGGGATTGACGAAGTGAGTCATGCCTAATTTCTCGGCTAAAGCCCGCTTGCTCGGATTGAGATCGACTCCCACAATCATGTTTGCACCGACCATACGAGCTGCTTGAATCACATTCAGCCCAATCCCACCTAAGCCAAAAACCACCACATTTGCACCGGGTTCGACTTTGGCAGTATTGATCACGGCTCCAATTCCAGTGGTCACACCGCAGCCGATTAAGCAGACTTTCTCGAACGGAGCATCTTCGCGAATTTTAGCGACTGCAATTTCTGGCAGAACGGTGTAATTTGAGAAGGTCGAAGTGCCCATGTAATGCAGAATCGGCTCTCCCCCGATCGAGAATCGGCTAGTGCCATCGGGCATCACCCCTTTTCCTTGTGTCGATCGAATCGCTTGACAAAGATTTGTCTTGCCGCTGAGACAGTACTCACAATTGCGACATTCTGGCGTGTAAAGCGGAATCACATGATCTCCAGGCTTAACACTCTTTACGTCGGCTCCCACTTCCACCACAATGCCTGCGCCTTCATGTCCCAAAATGGCTGGGAACAAGCCTTCAGGGTCAGCGCCAGACAGCGTATAAGCATCGGTATGACAGACCCCAGTCGCTTTGATTTCGACTAAAACTTCTCCCGCTTTTGGGGCTTCTAACTGCACCGTTTCGATCTTGAGAGGCTCTCCGGCTTTGTAGGCAACTGCGGCTTTCGTATCCATATCTTTAATTACCTAGTCAAACTCCATCGCAGTGTAACGCTCCTGCCTCTCCTCAGGTCAACCCATTCAAAATTTGTCACCAAACGGATTTACATCCCTCGCATATCTTGGGGAATAAATGCGCGATCGTTGGGAATGGCGGCAACAGCTTCAGTTAGTGTGAAAGTGCCTGCCTCAATCCAGCGTTTTAACTCGATTGCAACTTGGCGGGACAGATAAAGGCTTGCTAGCGGTGCGACTCGCACGACTTTGCCATCGATCGTTAATTTCCCAGACTTTAACTGGGCATAGTTCACGAGTCCAAAGGTGGGACGGACTCGGCGCGGAATCGAAAAATCAACGATCGGGGCAACTAAATCTTGATCTTGCACCGCACAATGTGCAATTACCTCTTCGCTCAGCACAGGCAACGGAATTCCCACCCCAAGCATCAACGAAGCTCCATAGCCGCGAAAATAACATCCCCGCACCCAGCGTGCATCCATCTGTTTTGCATCGCCAATTAATGCAAGCGTCGAAGCGGGTCCGATCGGCGTTCGATTGGGTAAGCGTTTCTGAAGTGGAAAATGCTGTGTTCCTTCCCAAGCGACATAGCCGATTCCCCCACCTAAAAAAATTCGTGACCCAATGCCAATCAATTGCAAATCTGGATCGTTCAACAGCGGCGAAATTGCACCCGGATTTGAGAAAACAGCATTGCCCAATTGGGGCTGTAGCGCGCCTAGATATGTAAATAAAGGGCGATCGCCCCCATTCACGCCCACGATAAAGTTCTGGTACAGATTCCGAGGATTGAATAAATAGAATTGATTAATCGTGTCCCGCGTAATGCTGGTTTCAAAAGACGATCGCGGATAGCAGTCAGTCACCTGTCCGAGTGCTCGCAACGTTACCGATCGTCCGGCAATCAGATCCTCGATCACATGCCCTCCACCGCGCTGTCGCTGTCTGGCATCTGGGGATTCTCGATCGTCATGATCTAACGGCTCTGATCCGCCCGGATACTCTACAACCTGCGACGCTCCCAAATACAAATCGACTGCGCCAAATCCTGCATATGCGGGCACTCCATCGACCCAACACTGGCGAATTTTGATCGGGGGATCAGTTTGTCCTAAGTTCAACACTGCCCCCGAAGACTCCATTGGCTCGAACGTGCCTGTCGTCACGACATCAACGAGCTTTGCGGTTGCAGCGACTCCGATTTCTGCTACTTGAGCTTTCACCTCTTCGGCAGTTCGTACGATCGCACTTCCGCGTTGAATTTTCTCGTTGATTTCAGCCAGAGTTCGCATAAGGCATCGGAATTAAGTCATCTCTGCCATTATGCGGCGAGTTAACTCCGAGCCGAAGTTGTTTTGGAAACTTCTTGAGCGAGGCGCTGTTTGGCGCGGTTCAAATTGTTCTGTGCGGCTTCGTAGTTGAGATCTGTATCGACTGCTTTTTCATACTCCGCGATCGCTTCTTTGAGTTTTCCTTGTCGCTGCAAAGCAGAACCCAATCCATTCAGTGCAATGGCATGGGTATTGCCGAGATTGCCTTTGCGCTCACTGGGCTGATTGAGCACTTGTTGGTAAGCTGCGATCGCGGCATCGAACTGATTCTGATTTGCCAAAGCATGACCGAGGAAAATATGTGCCCACGCATAGTCCGGCGCAACTTGAGCCGCTTTGCGATAGAGATTAATCGCTTCTTCTGTGCGATTTTGAGTCTGCAAGGCTCGTGCCAATCCGACATACGCGATCGCTTGTGCTTTCTCGGTTTGCTCGGGTGCTTTTAAGGCTTGTTCGTACTGCGCGATCGCTTCTGGGATTTTCTTCTGTTCTGCCAGCACATTTCCCAATCCTGCATAAGCCATCATCTGCTTCGGATTCGCCTCAATCGAACGGCGATAAGCTGCGATCGCTTCCTCGTTGCGTCTGCGATCGGCTAGAGCATTGCCCAATCCGGCATAGGCAGAGGCATTTTGTGGATTAATTTCAATCGAGCGGCGATAGGCGGCGATCGCCTCTGCAATTCGACGTTGTTCGATCAGTGCTTGTCCCAGACCGTTATAGGCTTCAGAGTTTTCCATGTCGAGCACGATCGCTTTGCGATAGACCGCGATCGCTTCTTCGTATTTGCGACTCGATTGCAGTTCGTGTCCTAAATTGACGTAATAAGCAGGATCACCAAGCGAGAGATCGGTGGAAAGTTCTGGAGTAGAAGCACGAACCGCATCGCGAGCATCATCGCATCCGGTGGTGAGTGCTGCTGCTGCTAGAGTCAAAAGGAGGGGGAGAGCCGATTGCTTAGAAACTTGCATCTTTTTTGCCCTAAAACGTTGGTGACAAGTCATTTTCCGTACCCAACGCACCCTAATTTGTTCTATTTTGCACTAAGTTGGCTGCAGTGAGAATCCGTACTCAAGAACTTTTCGACAATTGGCTTAACCTGAAACAGTCGTCGCTTTGCCTCTGGATTGGGATTGGCTGTCGTCGAGGTGCGACCAAGTTGATCATTCAAACTGCAATTGATCAAGTTCTCGATCTGTATCAATTGGAGCATAGGACGATCGCAGGAATTGCAACGCTCGATCGTAAATCTGATGAAATTGGACTGGTCGAATATTGTCGAGATCACGCTTTGCCCTTACGATGCTTCTCCGCAGATCGGCTGAGTACGATCGCGGTTCCCAATCCGTCTTTACACGTTGCGATGACTGTACAAACGCCGAGTGTGGCAGAAGCCGCAGCAATGTGTGCTGCGCAAACGCAAATTTTGAAAGTGCCGAAACAAGTGATCCAAGGGGTGACGATTGCGATCGCGGAAAGTTCGCTACAGTGAAGGGTGTTGAATCGGCAAGATAGTTATGGGACGGCGAATCGCGATCGTATGCTTGACTCTCATCTGTAGCGTTTGGATTATGGCAAGCGCTAGTGCTGATCCGATTGTAGGAAAACGCTACGACCAGCAATATCGCCCGCCTTTGTCTTATAGCAATGCAGATGTGAAAGGGCAGGATTTTTCAGGTCAGACCTTGAGATTGGCAGAATTTACGAATGCCAATCTCACAGATGCAGATTTCTCGAATGCTGATTTGTCCGGGGCTGCGATGAGTGCATCGAATATGACAGAGACGAATCTGCATGGTGCAAATCTGCAACAGGCAATGGTCGATCAAGTTCCAATGGTGCGGGTGAATCTGAGCGATGCGATTTTAACGGATGCAATGTTGCTGCGGAGTGAATTCTTGAATGTTAATATCACTGGGGCAGATTTTACGGGGGCAATTCTCGATCGCTATCAGATTCGAGAATTGTGCAAGGTGGCTCAAGGAACGAACTCAAAAACTGGGGTCGAAACTCGTGAGTCGCTCGGTTGCCCGTCCTAGGAGGCAAGTATGAACCGAGTCGGTGTGATTGGCGGCGGACAGTTAGCTTGGATGATGGCAGAGGCAGCTAGAAAGCTGAATCTAACATTGGTGGTGCAAACCCCAAATGAGAGTGATCCAGCCGTGTCGGTAGCACAAGAAACGCTGTTTGCGCGGGTGAATGATGCCAGTGCAACCGAGGTTTTAAGCACGCATGTCGATGTGATTACGTTTGAGAATGAGTTTGTCGATCTCAATGCGCTCGCTAAAATTCAGAATGTGACCTTTCGCCCTAGCTTGTCTGCATTGCGACCGTTGCTGGATAAATATGTGCAGCGGGAATTTCTCAAAACTTATGATCTCCCGACTCCTGATTTCTGGTTACTTGGTGAGCGAGATGTTGAATTTCCGGTAGTCTTAAAAACTCGTCGGTTAGGCTACGACGGACAGGGGACATTTATCATTCGAGATGCGGCAACTTGGGAAGCAACGATCGAGAAATTGCAGAATGTGCCGATCGTGCTGGAAGAATTTATTCCGTTCGATCGCGAATTAGCGGTGATGGCGGCTCGCTCAAGTTCGGGTGAAATTGCAATCTATCCGATCGTGGAAACGCAGCAAGAAAATCAAGTCTGTCGTCGCGTGATTGCGCCTGCTGAAGTTTCAAAAGGTGTTCAGCAAGAGATTCACCGAATTGCTCAAACAGTACTAGAAAAGCTCGATGTCGTCGGAATTTACGGGTTTGAGCTATTTCTGACGAAAGACGATCGCGTTCTCGTCAATGAAATTGCACCTCGAACTCACAATTCAGGACATTACACGATCGATGCTTGCGAAACCTCACAATTTGAACAACAGCTTCGAGCCGTGAGCGATTTGCCTTTGGGCAGTCCAGCTTTGAATTGTCAGGGTGCGTTGATGGTAAATTTGCTCGGATTTGAGCAAGCAGAAAGCGAGTATTTAGAACAACGCAACGCGATCGCTCAATTGCCGAACACGTTTGTGCATTGGTATGGCAAATCTGAATCGCGCCCAGGTCGAAAATTAGGACATGTCACGGTTTTACTAGACGATGTGACTGATCTGAGGCAACAAGCGTTAGAGATTGCTAGCACGATCGAAGAGATTTGGTATCGGCATTAAAGGAGCACTCGGCTTTTTCAGTGGTAGGATTTGCCCATAGCAGTTGATCGAACTGAAAGCGTTTCATGCTAACTCACGCTCCCGTAGAAACACCTCGATTAAGTCTTCGCTTTCTATCTCTAGCAGATGCGCCGTCGCTCCAGACTGCAGCAAGCGATCGTGAAGTTGCCGATATGATGATTTCGCTGCCGCATCCGTATCCTGAAGGCGAAGCAGAACGATACATCCAAGCACAAATTGCGGCGGCTGAGGCAGGACGATCCTTTGCCTTTGCGATTGAGCGTAAAGCTGAACCAGGATTATGTGGCGTGATCGAAATTGGCTCGATCGAACTCGAACATGCTCGGGCAGAACTGCGGTTTTGGCTGGCAGTTGCGCTTGGGGAACAAGGATATATGAGCGAAGCCTTACAAGCTATACTTCGCTTTGGATTTGAAAACTTAAACCTGAATCGAATTGATGCCTATCATCTGGTGAGAAATCCGGCTTCTGGAAAACTCTTTCAAGATAATGGATTTGTGCAAGAAGGCGTGCTCCGTCAAAGAGTGCGTAAAGGGGAAGTCTTTGAAGATGTGAAACTCTGGTCAATTCTGCGAGAGGATTGGTAGTGCGATTTGAAGCTCTGACAAATCGGCGAACGGCTAATCTCGGTTAGAGGGCTAAAGTTGCAACCTCGCAAAGACATTCCATCCCTCTAGATGGGCGATCGCTGCCAAAACTGATTTCCTCTCTTTATCCAAAATCTCCCTGCTTCCCAACTTCGGATTGACCCGCTAGAATAAGTGAAGGATTTGCTGCGGCGTTGGTGACTGCCAACAATGTTTTATGATCTATGTTTTTTGAATCTGGGAGTCTACAAAGGCTGATGGCAGTAGACCGGGCTTGTACCCGGAAACTTTATATCCGCCACTTCGACACCCACCTGGTTTTAACCAGGTCAAAAACTGAGGTAAGACGGCGTTGCGGTATCCTACTTCTTGATCCCTTACTAGAACCTAGTAGGGGAGTTTTTATTTTTAAACGCCCATATCCCGAAAGTTACGTTTTATCAAAAATATATTCTGAACTGTGTTTTGCAATGGGTTTTGTGCAATGAATGATCTAATTGAGATCTATCTTTTGAACGATTTATCTTCTGCACTTTGACGCAAGAAATTCATCCTGAATTATTCAAAGATGTTGCATGATTCTTAAGCTTTTCATATTTGAAGCAGGCTTGTCAGTTTTCTAGATCACAATCTGCTTTCTTAAGAAATCGATCCCCAAACCTTCGTTCTTCAATTAAGCCCTTGAACATTTATCGATCGCCCCAAAACGCTCTTTTCGTGCCTGCGACTGTTCATCGCTTCGACAATGGGTTAACGCTGATTCATCATGACTTGCCGGCGACCGGGATTGCTGCGATCGATGTCTGGGTGAATGCAGGCTCGATTGTAGAACCGGATGAATGGTCAGGCATGGCGCATTTTCTCGAACATATGATTTTCAAAGGAACCGAGAAAATTGCACCGGGCGAATTTGATCAAGCGATCGAGAAACGGGGCGGCATGACGAATGCTGCAACGAGCTATGATTACGCGCATTTCTACATGACGACTGCGGCACAAGACTTTGCCGACACTCTGCCGTATTTAGGCGAACTGCTCTTAAATGCTGCGATCCCCGAAGACGAATTTGAGCGAGAACGGGAAGTCGTTTTAGAAGAAATTTTGCAGACTTATGACAATCCAGACGCGATCGCATTTCAATTTCTCGCGGAATTGGTGTATCAGCGGCATCCGTATGGGCGATCGATTTTGGGCACAGAAGAAAGTTTGATGAGACGCTCCGCAGCAGAAATGCGATCGTTCCATCGCACCCATTATCAGCCTGAAAATATGACGGTCGTTGTCACAGGCGACATTCGACTAGACCATGTGAAACAGCAAGTCGAGCAAGCCTTTCACACCTTCCCAGAGGCAGACGCATGTCGAATTCACATCGCCGAGGCAGAACCCCCGATTACAACGATTCGCCGTGAAGAGATTCAATTGCCTCGCTTAGAACAAGCAAGATTATTAATGGCTTGGATGGCTCCAGGTGTGGAGGCTCCGGTGGGGCAAGTTGACGAAACGCTCCCCTGGAAACGCTTTGAACAAGCGAATCAGCAAGATCCGCTCAGAGCAGCATGTGGACTCGACTTGATCTCAGCCGTTTTAGGAGCAGGACGCACCTCGCGGTTGGTACAAGAGCTTCGAGAAGAGCGACATTTAGTTCAGGGAATTGACTGTAGTTTCTCGCTCCAGCGTGATTCCAGTTTGTTTACGATCGCGGCTTGGCTAGATGCCGATGATCTCCAACGGGTAGAAGCCTTGATCTGCGATCGCTTATCGCAATTGATGACAGTTCCCATTTCTCAAGCCGAACTCGATCGCGCCAAGCGGCTTTTGTGTAACGATTATGCGTTCTCGATCGAAACACCTGGACAACTTGCCGGACTCTATGGCTACTACCATTCGCTGGCAGAAATTACTGCTGCTGCAGCTTATCCGCATTTGATTCAGTCCTTTACGGTTGAAGATTTGCGCGATTTAGCCAGCCAATATCTTTCGCCTTATCACTATGCGGCGATCGTTGTCACACCGGGCGACTGATGATCGCATTGCTCATCGAATTCGCGCTTCGAGTCTATCAAGACAGACTTGATTTGAGTCGTCTCGAATCGATTCGAGAAGGCAGATTCCCGACCGATTGCTAAAATCAACACACGTCAATTTTAAGAACGATCGTGACTTCAACTATTGCTTTGCCCCATAATCGCATCATTCATCGCACGGTTTTAGACAATGGCATCACCGTGCTGGTCACTGAAAATCCGTCTGCTGACATCATTGCAGCGCGGCTTTTCTTCAAAGCGGGTAGCCGTTGGGAGTCGATCGAGCAAGCCGGACTTTCCCACCTCGTTGCCGCTGTGATGACGAAGGGCACCGAAAAACATTCGTCTCTAGAAATTGCTGAACGCGTTGAATCGATCGGAGCGAGCCTGAGTACGGATGCGGCTTCAGATTACTTTTTGCTCAGCATCAAAACAGTTTCTGCTGATTTTCCTGAAATGTTGAAATTAGCAGGAGAACTACTGCGATCGGCAACTTTTCCAGAATCAGAAGTTGAACTCGAACGTCGCTTAGCGTTACAAGCAATTCGATCTCAGCAAGAACAACCCTTTACAGTGGCACTCGATCGCTTACGCCATGCCATGTATGGGGATCATCCTTACGCACTCTCAGGCTTAGGCTCAGCCGAAACCGTTGCCAATCTAAAGCGCGAAGATTTACAGCACTACTATCAAACCCATTTTCGTCCGGATAATCTGACAATTAGCATTGCAGGACGAATTACACCCGAAGAAGCAGTCTCACAAGTTGAAGAAATTCTCGGCAGTTGGCGCGCGCCCTTAGTTCCCTTGCCGAATCTGAATTTACCGATCGTCGCTTCTAATCCGACTCGCAGCGCTGTTCCACAGGATACACAGCAATCGATCGTCATTCTGGGCTATCTTGCACCTTCTGTTACGCCCGAAACGATGGAAGACTATGCTGCGTTGAAATTGCTGAATACCTATCTGGGCAATGGATTATCCAGTCGGCTATTCGTGGAACTGCGAGAAAAAAGAGGATTAGCCTACGAAGTCTCAGCCTTCTATCCGACTCGATTAGATACGTCGTACTTTGTCACCTACATGGGCACTGCACCCACCAATACTGCGATCGCGCTTTCTGGCTTAAAAACAGAAGTCGATCGACTGTGTGATGCACCGCTGAGCGCGGAAGAAATCCAAGTCGCCAAAAACAAATTACTCGGACAATACGCGCTTGGCAAACAAACTAATTCGCAACTGGCGCAAATTTTTGGCTGGTATGAAACGCTAGGTTTAGGGGTGGAATTCGACAGTCAGTTTCAAGACGCGATCGCGAAGGTTTCCGCAGAGGCCGCCCAAGAAATTGCTTGTCGGTATTTTGGTGAACCTTACATTTCATTATTAGGGCCTGCGGACGCGATCGAGTCGCTCTAGATTTGCTTAGAGTGCTTCACCGATGGTAATCCGCATTCCATTCGCAAAATCCCATCCAGACTGGGCGCGTTTCCCGGCTAGCTGCACTTCTTTAAGCAGTAATGCCCCTGCTCCAGTCTGAATCACGGCTCCCCAATTTTTGACAATTTCGATGACTTCTCCGGGTGTTCCAGTCGGAAGTTTTAGCGCGCGCAACTCCTCAAATTCATTCAAAAACTCTCCTTCAAGCGGAATTGTCTGCATTACTTTCAGCCCAGTTCCTCGAAACTGAGTGTTGCAATTTGGGTAAAACCCTCGAATCTGATTGTGAAGCTCGATCGCACTTCTTGACCAATCCAATTCGTAATCCGGCTTTTTAATCAAGGGCGCATAAGTGGCTTGTTCGTTGTCTTGTGGAATCGGTGTAATTTCCGGAAATTTCAACAAGGTTTCCACTAGCAAATCAGCGCCAATTGTACTGAGACGAACTGCCAAATCATGCGCGCTATCAAACGGCTCGATCGTAGTTTTCGCAATCAATAACATTGCCCCTGTATCCATGCCCGCATCCATCAGCATCGTTGTAATTCCGGTTTCTGCCTCTCCGTGATACAAACACCACTGAATCGGGGCGGCTCCGCGATATTTCGGCAAAATCGAGCCATGAACGTTCACACAGCCCAATCGCGGCATATCTAGAATTTCCTGCGACAGAATTTGCCCGTATGCAACGACGACAAAGGCATCTGCGTTGAGCGATCGTAAATACTCTAATCCCTCTACATCTTTCTTAATACTCTTCGGCTGTAAGACGGGAATTTCGTGGGAAAGCGCGATCGCTTTAATCGGCGAAGGCGACAGTTCATTTCCCCGCCCCCGCCGTTTATCAGGCTGAGTCACGACAGCCGCGACCTCAAACGAGTTGGATTTCAGCAATGCTTCCAACGTGGGCACTGCGAATTGAGGCGTTCCAAAGAATACAATTTTCATCAATTTGAGTCTCGCTCCCGACAGACGCTTACACTAATTCAAGCTGATATTTTGAACTCATGAAGCCTAAATTTGCAACGATCGAAACCTGGCAGCAGGCAGAACTTCTAATGCAGCCTGCTTTTATCCGCCTGATTGATAATCTTCGCAAGCAGTTGGACAGTTCTACCTGGCGAGGAACGTATCAGGATGTGCAAATTTGGGCAGATGACATTTCAGATGAGACGAAAGCGCAGGTTTTGCAGCTTCGACAACAGCTTGAGACGGCTTCACCAGAGCAGACCGCAGAGATTGAAGCCGAATTGTCTCAGATGCCTTCACCATATCCTGGATATGAGCTGCATTTAGAGAAAGACGATCGCCAAATCAAAGTCGATCTGTGGGAATTATGCTACCGAATTTGTTTTCGCTCTCCCATGCTGGATGAGCATCCCGTTGATATCGATACCCATTTGATTGATGAAACAGGCGATGTCGATTGGAATCAGTTAGAAGAAAAAACGAAACAAATTGTTGAACAAGTTTTTGCAACTCTACCGGAGTAAATGCAGTAGGATAAATAATAGCTTGGGGGGCTATAGCGCAGTTGGTAGCGCACTTCAATGGCATTGAAGGGGTCAGGGGTTCGAATCCCCTTAGCTCCATATTCTGGAAACGTTGGTATAACAACGTTTTCCGAACTTATTCCCTAGTGTTGGGTGGTTGCTCCATTCTCAATAAGTAGCGTCTGAAAGCCTCAGAAATCGTCAGAGAGATTCTGAAATTGGTCTGAAATTGGGATGACTCCCTCAGTAACAAATGGCGCGATCGAGGTAGAGTCTGGAAATAGCGCTATAAGAACGCTGTTTTGGTGGTAACAGGTGGTAACAGATCGCTGAAACCCTTCTATAGTGAGAGTTTCAGCCTGTTACCACGTCAAAAAAAGGTGGTAACAGGTGGTAACAGTTTTTTGAGATCTTTGCTCACTTGATGCGGTCTAAACCCTTCTGAAATCAAGGGTTTTAGGTCTGTTACCACCTCGGAAACCATGCTGTTACCACCTCAAAAGCGATCGTTTCGTTTTGGTCAATCAAGGTGGGAACAGATGGCAAAATCCAAAAAAGGGAGTGTTGCAATTTCCGTTGTCGATGGTCGGTTCCGTTTGCGGTGGATGTATTTTGATGAGATTCGCAGGCAGAAAAGGTACACGCTTTCGGCTGGAGCGGAAAATGAGGTGAACCGCACCGCAGCCGAAAAACTCGCTAGGACGATCGAACTTGACATCGCTAGCGAGAATTTTGATTATTCACTTCGCAAATACAAGCAGGGATTGGATCGTCCCGAATCAATCACGGTTGAAGCTTTGCTCGATCGCTACATCAAGGCGGAATTTTCCACTGATCAGACAAGCTCGATCGAGCGTTATTCAACGATTCGCAATCATTTCACCCGGTTTCAGCGGTCGATGACTGCTGACGAATGCACTGAGAAGAAAGCGATCTCATTTATGCGCTACCTGCAAGAGCGCGGACAAAGCGGCGAAACCGTAAACATGAATCTCACCTGCATTCGTGCAGTATGGGTTTGGGCGATTAAGAAAGGATTGGTGCATGTCAACCCGTGGATTGATTTGAAGGTCGATGTTGAACCAAGGGAACATCCCAAGCCTTTCACTTTGGATGAAATCAAGAAAATCCTAGAAGCGTTTCAGGGTAGCCATTATGAAAACTTTGTGCGGTTCATGTTGGGTGTTGGATGCCGCATTGGTGAAGCCGTGGCGCTCGACTGGAGCGCAATAAATGAGGACTGCTCGGAAATATTCATCAAGCAAGCATACAACCCACGATCGCGCAAAATTAAAGGCACAAAGACGGGAAAAACTCGCCATGTGCCTGTTAGCCCCAAGATCCAAGCGTTGCTGCAAGAGTTGAGACAGTCATCTAATTCAGAGATTGTGTTTCCTTCCCCCAAAGGTGGTCGCATCGATCGCGCCAATTTTCGTAAACGCCACTGGCAACCAATATTAGAAAGACTGGGCATTGAGTACCGAAGCCCCTACAATGCCCGTCACACTCGTTGGAGTCATGAAATAGAGTCAGGCAATTTAAGCATTGCCGAAGCGGCACAATATGCCGGGAATAGTCCAAGGACAATGCTAGATCGATACTATGGCGCAACGAAGCGACCCAGGTTGCAAGACTTCGATTAAGCGCGTTTTTTGCCAAAGATAGCGCGTCTCTTAGCGTCGATCGCTTGCTGGTGAGCCTCCGGATCACATTGGAAACGGACGGCAATATCGATCATTTCAGGATCAAAACGTCTTAACCGTCCGGTTCCTCCATAGTGGATGCCAGAGACTAAATAGCCATCTTTGATCCAACGCTCGATCGTTGACTCGGAGAGCTTCGCACGATCGCAAACCTCAGATTGAGTGAGCCAAATCATGCAGCCACCTCCATCCGTCTAATTGATTGCAGGTTGTGGAAGATGTATGGATTTTTCTTGTTATCGACCATCACTCGATACTCATGCTTGCCATGAGCGGCAGGAACCTTTAAGACGGTGGCAGGTGTCCATTGTCCAAGCTCAAGTACAAGAACTCGATCGCCTTCTTTGGGCTGCCAAGAAGCTTCCAGTTCAACTGCTTCGGATTCTGGCAAATTGTTTTGCTCGACCTGCTGAGTTTTGGGCAAATCTGGCTTGCTCCAGCCCTTAAGCTGCTTGCCGTCAACCCGTTTACTCTCCTTCTTCCAACCTGCTTTTTTCAGAATATCGGCGATCCTCATTTGTTCAGATTTGCTTTGGCGTGAAATTTCAACTTGCAAGGCTTTGTCGAGAATTTCGGGGGTTGTCACAAAATCCCGGTCTTCCACATAGTCCAGGACTGGCTCTGTCCAAACGTCGCTAGTTTGGTAGCATTCCGCAATTTTCGCTGCCGCAGTCTCTTCTAGATCTGTGAGCCACCATTGTTCACCTGCTTTATAGAGAGCAACTGCTGCTGCCCAAATACGAGCGCGCTCTTTTCGCAGTAAATCGATGTCAATTTTTTTGAGAACTTCAACAACCCAGAATCGACGGTTTCCGGTGTTATCGCTAAGAAACTCATCTTCATTTGTTGTACCGACGATAATAGACGGACGCTTTAACTCATCCGTCATTCGCCCATACGGAGGACGAACGTAGTCGGTTTTGCTCGTCAAGAAAGCTTTGGTTGCAGAGACATCGCGCTTACGAAAGATCGTTTCAAGCTCTGCCCACTCGACAATCCAAACAGAGTGCAGCTTCAGTAGATCGTCTTTATCTGAGCAGTCTTTGAAGGAATCCGTGAAAAAGCCGTCTCCACCAGCAAGTTCTAGGAAGAAGCTTGATTTTAGAAAGCCTTGCTTTCCTTTAAGAATTAGCGCGGTATCCATTTTGCATCCCGGATTATATGCTCGTGCAACCGCTCCGATTAAGGTTCGTAGCAGCATTGCGTTTTGAGTCGGGTCTGACTGTCCGAAATAGCGCTGTGCAAGACCTTGGAGGATCGAAGTGTCTGCGTTGTGCTGTGCTGACACTTGATCCAAATATTCAACGATTGGCGAATACGAATTGATTTCCGCCGCTTCAAGCAGGATATCGGCGAAATCTTCTTTCGCAATTTTTCCGGATCTGAAGTTGTGACGGATGCTGAACCATGTTTTGGCAGAGCCGATTTTGACAACCTCGCCATCAAACTCAACGCGCTTCTTTAGTGTGTTGAAACGCAATCGATCGCCCATTCGGAACAATCTGATAAACACTGAATATGTCGGATCGTCGTCAGTAAGCGCTTTCCAGAAATAAGTTCCTGTAAGCTCCTGCAAGTCTTTTGCTGAGAATTTCCGCTTTGCAATTGCTGTTCTGATCTTGCTAGCGTGGTCGGACGCTAAAGACTCTAATTTTTCATCAACGTCTTCCACTCCCAACAGCGAGGCTATTGGCGCGATTTCGGGTTTCTGAAGGTAAATCGCGCACAACTTTAGTAGTGCAGTCTCGCACTTTTCACGATCGTCTTTAAAGAGTCCAGCCCAACGTTTAGGCAATTCTTTCAGAAAGTCTTTAGGCGAAAGCGCAGAATCAATTAGTTTTCGATAATCTGCTGCTGTGTGTCCTGCCTTGAAATACTCGCACAGTCCGGCTTTCGGCTCGTCAGGGATTGGCGGAACTAGCTGAATTTTGCCCTTCAGATAGTTCCCTGCTTTGAATAGCTGAGTGAAAACATCAGGATTTGTCCATCCGTCTGAATCAAAAAGTATCGTGTAGCCTGCGCCACGCTTCAGATTTGAAGCTTTACGGTAATGGCTGACTCCTGCTAGCGCTCCGGTCGCAATTTCGCCATGCAGAAAGCCTGCAAGAGCGTCTTTCATGCCCTCTGTAACCACTTGAACGCCATCAGGCAACCATGCCATAACATCAGCTTTGCAAGGGGTCAGATATTTTGCGCGTTTAGGAGAACCATCCTCTTTAATTCCTGTGATCGGCGGATCGTCACAGCGAATCTGACCAAAGCCCTTTGCAAACGGGAAATACAGACCACTGGAGGACACAAACTCATTGTGCTGATCAGTAGTGCCGATACTGAACGATCGCGCTTCTGCTTCAGTAATTGATTGAACGCCTAAACAATTGTGCATCCAATCAATTTGCTGCTCTGAAAAGCCTTCGCTTTTCAGATGATCGCGATGCGCGGTGGTCAGTCGTGAACAATGTGCCATAATTTTTTTAGACCGCCTGTAATTTTTGAAGCCCGTTTGCGTATCCAGCGCGACGGGCATTTACATGCGAATTGGGTTCCTTACCTCGCTCCTCGCCAAGCGCTCTTTCATCAGTGACAAATGAGAGCTAAGAGCGCGACCACGCGGACTTAACCCGTGGCGATTGATTTTTGAATTTAGGGAGCCAGTGTTTTGGCTAATGTTTTTTAAGCGGCGTTCATGCTGCTTCCCGCTCCGGTTGAGATAGCAGTCGTTCCGCAAGCACAGCCGAAACGCTCAAGTTGCGTCGCTCCGCTTCCCGCTCGATTTTCAGTGCAAACTCTAGAGGCAAGTTGACCCCCAAAAACTTTTTTGCCTGAGTCTTGTCGTATTTCTGACTCCGAACTCGAAAATTCCGCATTTTGATTTCCTAAATTAGGACAATCAATTTTGGGAAAAGCCAAAAAAGCTTAAAAAAGCCTTACATACTGGACATTTCAGCTTTTTCCAATACAAACGCTCTATCAAAACAGTCCTAAATCCGATGAATTCCTATAGAAAAACGCTAGAAATAGCCGTATACAGGGATATTCAGCCGCTTTTACAAAATGTCACAATCGGATAAAAGAACAAATGATCCTCTGATCCATCAATGGGCATCAGAGGATTTTCTATTCGTTGCCATCGACAGGCAGATCATTATTTGGGGCAGAAAGACGATCGTCTTTCTGTGCATCTGCCTGAGCTTCTTTCATGATTTCGTCCATGCGACTAACGAAATCTGCGTAATTAATGTCGCCACTTTTCAACATTGCTTTTGCTGCAAGTCCATGTCGCAAAAGATCTTCGATTGTGTCAATTTCATTCCAGCCCAACTTATCCGCTTCTATTAAGACTGCGGCTCTGACAGATCTCGAAATGTTGTAATTGACGCGATCCGCGTCTTTTTTCTTGCGTCCCACGCTGGAAACCATAATTTGCACCTTATTCATTAAACGATACTTCGTAAATCCTACACGTTTTTTCTATTTATCGTGTACACGATATATATACGATAAAGCTATGCAAAACACATTGAACGATAACTATAAATCATGTATATCATGTACACGATATCTGTATATCAGGTTATATTCAATATGTCGGAGCGAGAGATAACGCTTCAAGAGACGGGAGGGCAGGACTCTCCAGCAGATCGAAGATCCAAGCGAAGTGAAAAGCCTCGCAATCCTCCTGAACCGTTCACAACCGAATAGCGAGTTTGCACCTACCTAGCCGAACCGGAGCGAAGCTGAGTCCTTCTCGCGTAAATTTCAAAGATTTCAACGATCGCGCTTCTGAACTGAGAAGCCGATCCGTTGGATTCTTCCAGCGAACACAACATTTCAGGAGACATTCAAATGCTTACTTTATTGATTACTGCATCACTCGGAGCTTACGCAAGCCAACGAATCAGCATCGTGCAAGATGGCGAAATTGCTTCGATGTCAGTTGACTATCAGCGAGTTTGGCAGGACGCGATCGCGCTTTTCTCTTTATTTGGCTTGCTCTGTAGTGCGGTATTTGGTGCTGGTAAGTGGCTTCGAGCTTACGTAGATCAAGCGTTGATTCCTTGGTTGGATTTCAACTTCGGAATTTATTTCGAGCTTCCGAGCCTCCCCTCCAACCCTGCATTCCCGATTTTGCCGCAAGACTTCAAGGTTCAGTAAGCTAAGAGATTTTATGGATTCAGAACTTCAAAACCGGATCAGCCACGTTCAACTGAACGACATCAAAGCGTTACAAGCTCAAGCGGCACAACAAAATCACGAACTAGCTTCCACCATGTTCGACATGATTACCGCCAACGTTCACAGCTTTGACGCTCTAGATGAGCTTGCCCACATGCTATGGAATCATGTCGAGACTGTTCGGCAAAATGCGAAGCGATCAGATTGATCGAGTGTTCCCCCAACTCAAAAAGAAACGGGGTCAGAAATGACCCCAAGAAACAAACTAATGATGATTATGACGAAACTTAGAAGCGCGATCGTTCCCTTGCTATTCCTGGGAGCTTTCGCAATCCTGACTGCTGGAAATGCGAGAGACATTCTCGAATTGAATCAGCGAGTAGTGCCCCCGGATCGTCCATCAATCACGAACCTTGACGAACATCGCTAAACAAAAAGCCCCTCCCACCTTGCACAGTAGAGCGGCTTTTTGTTTGTCCAATTCTGAACAATCACTCACAACATTATGACAACAATTTCGACCTCTGATGCGATCGACCTCTACATGCTTCGCGTTTCTAAGGCCATGCAACCGCGAACCTTAAAGCGAGTTTGCGCGAATTGCCGAGAATACGATCGCGGAGTTTGCAAACTTCGGGCAAGTGCCGATTGGGAAAACGATTCATTTGTGAAAGCTGAGCGATCGGCTTGCAGCTTCGCTGTTCTGCGTCCGTTCTAGCACTCAATCTCAAAACGGGGCAGTAGATGCCCCAATCAAAAAACTTACTCAATTAACAATAGGAACGCAACACATGCACATGCCGATGACTGAACTACAAAAAATCAATCGAAACTATCAAGCAATTCGAGAAACTGTCTGCGTCAATCCTGGCAATCGGTTCACCGAATTTATTGACGCTAGAGGGCAAATTGTTAGAGTCTCGTCTGTGGTTCGTGACTTCGACTTGAGCTTTGAAGATGCACCGGAGCCGAACGCAGGCACGATCGTCATTGAACGTGACAAACGTATCTATGCAGTCGGTTCTCTAGCCAAGTCACTCAAGGGCAAAGCCGCATTCGACAAGGGCAAGTTGTCAATGATGAAAGATTTAGTTTTCCCCGCGTTAGAGCCGAATCCGGGGACAAACATTATTCGGATTGAGAATCTACTGATTGCTGTGCCTGACACCCGAAATTCAGAAGCACTCAACGCAGTAAAAGCACTCGAAGGAACACACGAATACAAGCGAAACGGAAAAGCTTTGATTGCCACGATTTCTAAGGCAACCGCGATTGAAGAAGCCACCGCAGCCTACCGCTATGGCATCAAAAACGGCTTGTATCAGTGGACAGACGCGATCAATGGCGTAATTGATTTCGGAGGCGGAACCAGTTCAGGACGGCTTTATGCACCGGATGGAACGCCGATCCGAGACGCATCGATCACTCTCCCAGGAACGAACGCGCTAGGACATAGCATTCAAGCGAGGCTACTAAAAGCAACTGGGCAATCCGTTGATATTGCCTCGATTCTGGACGGCATTGAGTCAAAAACGTACGCCACCGGACGCAACGGAGTCAGCTTTAAGGCTCAATTCGATAGCTGTGTTACTGAATGGCTAGACGATATTCGCACTACAGCGCGGGGGCAGTGGTCAGGATTCTTCTCAGATTTAGGTGAGGTTTTGCTAGTGGGAGGTTCAGCACCATTGGCAACCGCGATCGAGCAATCGACTAACAGACGGTTCAAGATTGCTCCCAATCCACAAGACATCACTATCAAAGGGATGGCTTTGTAAATGGGAGTCAGAAAGCAAATTACTCTGCCTGATGATGCTGCCGCAATTCTGCAATCTCTCACGGCAGATTGCGGCATGGATCAGAGCCTTGTGATCACGCAACTTTTACGCCGCTATCACTTGCAACTTAAACAGCTATTTGCAATTGATAGCAACTCGCTACGGCTTACTACGGTTTCAGAAGTGCCTACTACGGTTTCAGAAGTATCTACGCTGCAACTCGCCGCAGATCACCGTAGCGAGTTGCAACAAACACCAAAAGCCGCAGATCCCCCTCCCAGACCGCCCTTGACGGGACTTTGAGCAATGAACGATCGTACTTCCCCAAAGCTCAGATTGATGGTGAAACCGTTGAACATACGACCCAAAGGATCGACTAACGATGATGTATTTCGCACCTGAGCACGTTGCTCAGTTTGAAGCGTTTGAAAAATGGCGAAAATCTCACCCAAATGGATATTCAGAATCCTTCAAGCCTGATTCTGAGGTCTTCAAACCTGATTCAGAATCCTTCAAGCCTCGCAAACGGCGCAGATTCAGATTAATTCTGAAACCTGCTCTGAAGAGTAATCAAAAAGCAGATCGCTTTGCCCTAGGAAAGTTCAGCGATCTGCTTCACCCCAACAACCATCAAATTATTGAGGATTCAACCATTATGACTAAATCAATCGGACATTTTGGCGGCGACTACAGCAATCCTGCAATCAAGGAATTCGCCGAGCAATTTGAAGATGCAGCAGGCAATTGCAGTCTATCTGATAACGATCAAGCGGCATTGGTTGCAGTGCTTAGTGTTCATGCTTGGGGTTTGAAGTCTGGGCTACAAGATGACTTTTGGACAAGTGTGGGAGACGCGATCGGGGATGGTGTTGAAACCTCAATGGAGAACGAAACAGCAAGCGATCCAATGCTATTGGCATTATCTGCACTGGAATCGCTTGAAGATCCAATGCAGTGCTGGTCGCTGATCACTTGGTTAATTCAATGATTGATCTCAAAGGCGAATTTATCCCACATGCGCTCGAACATATGGCTTCAGAGCGGGTGAAAGCAACAATGCAGCAGATTCGCAGCATCGTCGAAAATTCCGGCTTGGATGAAGACGAGTTACCTGATCTGCAATTCCTGATTGAAGACCTTGCCAATGATTTAGAAAACCTAATCCCGGAGGATTAGATCATGAGTAACTATCACCGTGATGACGGATCGATGATGAGCGGGATTTTCGTATTTGGTTGCGTCCTGCTTGCTTTCGTCGCTGGCTACTGGGTGCGTGACCAGGGTGTTCTATTCAAGGTTGAAGTCCCACAAGTCGAGCAACGGAGGGCGAAGTGAGCCTACACAAACAGCTTTACAAATCCTCTCGAAATCTTGGTATCGGGTTACTGCTATTCTCAGCCGCGATCGGTGGCACTCAGCTATTCATCAGAGCGGGAAAGCAGCACCAAACTGACCTACGAACTTCTGAGATTGAGCAGCGCGCTCAAATTGCAGAGAAGCAAGCCGATGCACAAGACAGAGAGGCTAAAGCCTTTCAGAAAGCAGACCAGTTAAACATCGATCGGCTGATTGTTGGAGATCTTAGCCGAGAGCAAATCAAACCAGGGCTTCCGGGTTGGAAGAATCAACCAACTCAAACACGATTGATTTTCGACAAATTTGAACGCTGTGCAGGAATTTGGCGCGATCGCAAATTCACGCCTGATCAAACCGTCTGCAATAACCCCGATCATCCCTTACTCAAATAGGAGCAACACTCATGGCACTTCGCAGCGCTCAAGGCAATTCAACTCAGCCCAAAGCAACTGGATCAGATTCGACTCAGCCCAAATCGAATCACAACACTGAACCGACTGCCGATGAAATCTTTAGTTCACTCGCAGATACGATCGCGTGGTTCTTCTCCCGTCCAGCTGCACTTTACAAGTGGTGTACGGCTCCACGGGGAGGACAGCGCATCTTTCTCGGTTCCATCGCCATTTACTTCTGGCTGTGCAGTGCTGAATCTTATTGGCAAGCACTCGCGATCGGCAATCACTTCTCGAAGACGGGCAAGTTTGACGGCTCATACATTGCCGAAACTCATCCAAGCTTCATGCCAAAGCCGTTCTCGCCTAACAATGGCAACATTCAGAACATCGGCGTTGCATTCGCTGATCCAAACTTCTACGTGACGGGTGTTATCTCGATCGTCATTTTGGGAGTTCAAGCCAACTTGCAACGCGGTAAAAAGTCTGTTGCCAAAGCTAAGCAGGACTACGAATCGGTGAAAAACTTCCGGGTGGGCGAAGTTCCAAAAGAAGCGATCGATGTGGTTCATATCGAAGCAAAAGCCTACAAGCAGGCGGGTACAGCCAATCATAAAAAGATCTCAGGCGTGGTTCGAGCTTCCTATGTTGTGGACATTGCATCAGCCGTCGCACCGCTTTATCGGTTCATGTTCCTTAGTCCTAGCGCTTTCGTCACTTCTGTTATCTGGACTTATATCAATGTCTTTGCCGCAGAAAAGTTTGTGGCACTGTGGCAAGCCAATGAAGACATCGTGAAGGCTGAAAACGAGTCGAAGCGATTCCCCAAAGTGCTGAACTTTAGAAAGCCTTCTGCAAACAAATCTGAATCTGCATAGATATGACAAAGGGGAGCCGTCACACTCCCCTTTTTTTCCATTCAAGTCCCCGGTGAGGCAAGTTAAATGGCTCTAGACAAGTTTAATCCTCAATTAATGCACGATGATCAGCTTCTACCAGCGACCCTGTTGGAGATGGGCGACACGCTCAACTTCATCGAAACCCGTAAACATAGCCTGCGTAATGAGATCAAGACATCCAAGATTGATGCTGGAGTGGGCAAGGTTTCAGGGCTTGCGGGTATTGCAGGCGGAGGCGCACTCCTCATTCTCAGCAATCCGTTAGGCTCACTCATCGTCGCAGGAGGAGCGATCTCCTATTCGATGGCAGTCTTTGCCCAATGGTTGCAAACTGGCAAAGTTCAAATCATGCCACTGTCCAGCAAGACCCAAGCCGAGCGTGATGTTGAGTTGTCCAGTTCAACCGAAACCGGAAATGCTTACGATGTCGCTGCAATTCAAGGGCAGCGGGATTCGATTCGGGAAGATGCAGCCTACTTGAGCGATCGCGAAAAGGTTGAGTATGAATTGCTCCACTTCTCGCCAGAAGGTTTACTGTCAGCAATGAACCATGTTCACCCAACCCAGAGATGGGCTTGCTATCAATTCCTCATTGATGCATTTCTCGCGGGTACAATTCAGAGCTATTTTGCCAATCCCCAAGCATTGCGAGATGTTTTGGGCAATCCGCAAATTTATATAAGCCATCTGCCAGAAGCATCGAAGCGATTCCCTCAATATGGATTGCAAAGCGCGGGTGCAATTGAAGGGGAGAAAGCACGATCGTCTTTCCAACCTGCGGCAGTGCCCACAATTGGGGCAAATACCCGATTGAATGCGGTAGAGGCGCAATCATCGCCAATGATTCAAAGTGTCGCTTCTACGGCTCCAAAACAGGCATCAGAGGATATTGCCAAGTCACTTGCCGAACATCTGCAATCAACTTTGATCGTTGGGCAACCAGGGGCAGGCAAAGGACTCACGATCGCTTACGCAACTCGCTGGATTAAACAGTTGCACCCTGACTGTCAGATTTGGGCAATTGATCCGAAGTCAGATCCGGCAGAGGCGGATTACTGGAAGATGTGCGATCGCTTACTGCAATGTCCCATTCGTCCGTTCACGCCTGCTGAGGACATGGAAGCCATTCAAGACGCGATCGATCACTTCATCGCTGAGTTTCAAAACTCACGCGCACCCATGAAACTTCTGATTTTCGATGAAGCATTAGCGGTGAAGGAAAAGACCGGGAAGTGGTTCAAGGGACTGATGGCAGGGTTCAACGCGCTTTGCTCAATGGGACGGAGTTCTAAACAGTATGGATGGTTAGTTTCTCAATCCCCCAATACTGATGATTTCGGTATCAGTGGCGGAACTCGCAACGTTTACAGAAGGGTGTTGTTGTTGGCGAAATCAAATCAAGGATTGATTGCCAATCGTTCGACCTTCTTTAGTGGTGAACCAACGCAATCGCAACTCGAAACTACTGGACGGGTTTACTTCGACTCGATTACAAACTCGTGGGGAATCACTCCGGTCTATCCTGACCTGGTTCAAGATAGACCGGAACCAAAACCGGAACCACGATCGCGCAGACATTCTTTAGAGTCGATTCTGCAATCTGATGAAGCCGAGCATCCGATCGAGCAGTTCTATCACAGCGATTCAATGCCATCTGATGCCGCTAAAACAGATGATTCAGAACTCGCAATCAGAACCGAAATCAAGCGTTTCCTACTGGCAAATAGTGAAGGCTCTAAACCGCGTGACCTTGCCAGAAATGCCCGTCAGCCTGTTCGTGGGATGTCTACAGAGGATATCAAGCTTTACCTGGAAGTAATGGCGTTAGATAAAGAAATTTACGAGGTTGATGGCACATTTTTTACTAACAGTAATTAACCTCTGTCGCATTTGTCGCATTGTCGCAAAATATCCCTTGTCGCATTCTGTCGCAATGGTGCGACAAGGGTGCGACAGCCCTTGCAACAGTGCGACAAAATGCGACATGCGACATGCGACACCGCAAAATGCGACAGTGCGACGCTCTACAAATGAACTATCAAACTATTAGGAGAAGGCTATGTATTGCGCCGTTTGGGAAGTTAAAAATGAAGTAGAATTTTTGACCAGATTAAAGGATGGAAGGACAGATTTTGATGAAACCCCTGTTGTAGCTGAAGACTCGATCGAGGGTTTTGAGTCTGATTTCGTGCCACCGATACACTCGTTTATCACCCTCCAATTGAGGAGACAAATGGTGAAGTTTCGGGTTGTTTTCGTTGATACGTACATCGAACGAATAGATAACAAAACGCAAGTCTCGGCCGCGCATCTTTACGTGATTCGACTCGCGGGGAATAAGTCATGAGCCACAAATTCAAACAGAAACTACAGGCACACGGATGGCAATTTAAGCGCAATGGCAAAGGCAGTCATGAGATATGGTCCCATCCCAAACGAGGGACGATCGCGGTTTCCCTCAATGCCCAACGCGGCAAAATCGATCTCGCTTTGTCCTCAAAATTGTTTGGCGTTGCAGGAGTTTAGCCGCATGAAATTAGCATCATTTTGTGTTCCTGGATTCAACCGCTTCGATCCAATCGGCTTGGAATTTCGCGCCAAATCAAAGCGACTCGGAATTGAGCAAATCTATTTCTGGACAGCACCATTCGGCGCGAAAAACGATCGTCTTTTCCGGTGGTTGCCAGAATCATCAAGTTGGAAGGAATGCCCGGTTAGTGGACTGAGCGAGAAGAAACGCTCTCAGTTGCTCGAATGTTGGAATTCTCAGAAAGATATTGGACTATGGATCGCTCAGTCGAAGCGGCTAGCTGAGCTAAACCGGAATTTACGCGATCGTACCTATGCCGCATGATTTACGTAATGCATTCTGAGAGGCAGCAAGCGCTCAAAATTGGCATCGCCAAGGATATCGATCAACGTCTCATGACACTCAGGACCTCATGCCCTGATTGGGAGGTTCTACGGCATCTCAGCCTCAAATCAGCGATGATCGAGCGCAGAATCGAGCAGAGATTGCATAAGCAATTCCGACACGAAAATATCGAACGCGAACTTTTCCACTACTCGATAGGACTTCTCCAAGAAATCGATCGAATCTTCGCAAACTATCAATAAAAACCTCCCCTACTGATCCGGAGTGGATCAGTAGGGGAGGTTTTTTGCGTCTGAATCAAAAACCCGCCTGCCGTCGTGCCGAAGGGCTAGATCTTAGAAAATCGAGCGCCATTTTTGCCCCTTGCTGTGGATCATTTCTGCGATTGACCCGCGTTTCAAGTTGAGAAAGCAGCGAGTCTGCCTGCTCTCGGCTTACCATGTCAGCGTCACCAACCTTTTTATATTCAACGGTGAAGCTGTGACTGCGAGAGATTGAATTTTCGGGTGAAAGCGTTTCATAAACTTGAGCCATTTGCCCTTCAATCCCCATCACGCCACCTTTATCAAAGTTCGGAATCAGTCCATCGATCACAGCCGATCGTAAGTAATTGACCTGTGGAATGGTGAGAACTCTTTCACCCTCATGCAGTGCCGCAAGAATGGGAGTACGACCGCTCAATAATTTCTCACGTTTCAATCCATCGGCAATGGCGCTAAGCGTAGGCACACCTTCAAAAGAACCCATCTCACCACCGCTTGCAAAGTTCAGCAGTTTAGCGATGCTCTTACCCGTGCTTGCACCCGCAGTAGAACCGATCGCGGGCTTTCCTCCTGCAAATAATCCTAAACCTGTTTGCAGTAGACTCAGGAATGTACCCGCTGCACCACCACCGCTTGAACCTGTCCCTCTACCTTGGAACAGTCCGATGATTGACTGCATGATATTCGGCAAGCCTTGCTGAGCGACTTGTAAGAAGCCAGCTCCAAAACTTTGACCGACTCCGACTTGACCCGTGGTTGCCGCAAAATCAAGTGCAAGCGTTTGCCCAATGCCGCTAAAGTCAATCGGTTTAATCAATCCTTCTTGACCCATGCCAAGTCCAGGAGTCGGATTTAGCAGATTGGAAAGCGCACCGCCCGCAGGTACGATCGTATTTCCGAATGCCGTGGGTATCGGTCGCATTGATTCAGCAAGTGAGCCTATGCCGCCCATTGGTAACTCGCCATCCAAGATGGATTTGGCACGAATTGCAGCTTCGATTAAGCGTTGCCCCGCTGACATGCCACCTTGCTCTAATAACCCTTGAGTCATCGTTGCACTATCAACCATTGGATCAGATTTTCCGACTCCGAATAGACCACCGAGTAAGCCTTGATTCTTTTTACCGTCACCGAATACACCATTTGTAATGACATTGGTAAACATGTCAATGCCCTTGTTGATAAAGACATCGGCAATATTTTTCAGCATGGCTTGCCAGTCGAAGCCCTTACCGTCAATAAAACCTCGGATGCCACCTTTTAAGCCATCTGAGAAAGCCGATCGTGTTTGGTCACGTAATGCCTCAGCAATGGTCGGGAATTTCGATTTAATCTCCTCAAGGTCATTAATCGTCGTTTGTTTCAGCGTGTCTAACTGCGCTTGTCTCGCCTGCTCGATCGCATCAGCACTGCCTAATCCTGCACTTTGCAGCACAGAACGCCCGTCTTCAGTCTGGAGCATTTTCAAACGATCGAGTGCTTGCTGATTGACCTCATTCACTCGCGCTCTGACATTCTCCTGTACCTGAATCCCTGCTGCTCGTCTGCGTAAATCGATCGCGGCTTGCGGGTTAAACTTCTCCAGTGCTTTCGCCTGCGCCTCTAAGCCAGAGCTTTGATCACCTGCAATCTGTTTTTTCAGTGCAGCAGTTTCTTTTTCTCTATCCAGTTTTAATTGCAGTTCAGCAAAGACGATCGCGGCTCTGTTCGCTTCATTCAGTTTCTCTTGTGCCGCAGTCGCCTCATTAATTCGTTCTGTGATTAACGATCGTTGTTCTGCCGATAGTCCCTCTAAGTTCAGCGATTCTTTTTGGTCACGCAGGTAATCGCGCAATTTATTCGAGGTTTCTCTAAACCGGGCATCTCGTTCAGCGCGTTTCTTCGCGAATTCTCCTTCTGCTGTATTGAATCCATATTCTGAGCGTGAGAAATCTGCGATCGACCTCATTTGCTCTGAGAATCGGATATCCATTCTCTCGGCAAAGTTGCGCTCGATTAATTCGCGTCCTTTCTTCAGATTCTCTGGCAGTTCAGCCAATTCTTTCTGTAACTGGGGGATTTCTTGCTCAAGTTGCTTTTTCTGTTCTGGGTCAGTCGTTGCTTTGGCTAAAGCCTCAAATTGTGAAAGTTGTGATTTCAGTTCCGATTCGCGTTTACGACCTCTCTCGTCAAATTGCGCTAACTCGATCGCGTTTTGTCTGTACTCTGATTTTTCACCGTACTGTCCTGATTCTTGCAGTCGTTCTGCTTCAGTGTCGCGACGAGTTTTGAGAACTGCGTCAACCTGCTTTCTGATTTCATTTCTCACAGGTTCAAGTTTTACGTCACGCAGCTTTTTACGCTCGTCTAACCGTGCTTGTGCTTGCTTCAGTTCAGCCTCAAAATCAATAGGGCTAATCCCCCTCGCTTTCAATTCGGAAGCGGTTGCTTTCTTCGGATCAAATGGTTGCCCTGACTGTTTCCCTTCCTCGATCGCGCTTGCAATTCGCAGTTTTTTATTCGCCTGCAATCGCTTGATGTCTTCAATTTCGCGTTCTGCTGTGCGAATCGAGTCAGCATATTGATCTTCAACTTGATTCACTTTCTGCTGATTCTGGAGCGCTTCTCTCACCCCTTGATCTTCAGATTTGTAAAGCTTGCTGATTCGGGCATTCAGTGCTGCGTCACGTTTTTCACGCTCTAACCGTCGATTCTGATCGTCGTTCTCACGTCTTTTTTTGAGAATTGGATCACCTGCTTCCAAACGATCGAGTTCTTCTTTCAGTTGCCCTGATACACCTTTCTTCGCTAATGCCTTAAATTCCTCGTCTGAAAGTAGTTTATTGGTGGCGGTTGTGGCAGTGGAACCGCTATCGACGTTTTTACCGTTGATACTCACAGCCCCTCTGCCTGCAAGGTCGAGTCGCTTCAGCGCATCAGCTTGTGACTCACTACTACCCTGTTTATTGTCAGGGAGTCCACGGCTCATCGCTCCGTGTCCCGTCCACATGATTGTTTTACCGGAACTGTCTACGATTCGCGCAAAGTTTCCATATCCGCCTGGATCTTGCGAATAAACAACATTTGTTCCAGGAACCGACGGCAACATGATCTCGTGATTTTTCACCGAATCACTGAAACGATTTGTGCCTTGTTTGGGTGCGTAGTAATCAACTGAGTACACTCCACGATTTTCATCACGCCCTTGGGAATGATGAGCGCCGATCGCTTTCTTCAGAGTTTCGAGACGATTGGGGTCATTGAGTCGATAGGTGAGTCCTGAAACAGCAGCATTAGAAAATTCAATAAATCGTCCTTCCGCTTCATACCCTTTAGCAATTTGGTCAAATAATTGCCCAATCTTCTCCATCCCAAGAGAGCGTTGAAACTTGGAGTCAATGTGATATTCTGCGCCCGCTCCAATATCCCCCGATGCACCCGTGTATAAACCGGAGCGCATTGCACCACCACCAACGATCGTCCCTCCAGAACTGCCACCACCACTTGCACCGAAAATTGAATCAATCCCGATCGAGTTGTACCGATTACCCGCTGAATCACTTCTAGCGTTGAAGAAGAAATTAGACTGCCCATTGCGCTGCACCACATCATTCGCATTCTCGCGACCCATGCCAACGCCAAGGAAGTACGATCGTGATCCAATCGCTTCGGCAGAGCGTTTCACCATATTTGGATCACGGACTGCGGCAAAGAATTCGTCAATGAGTTGCTTTGCAGCTTCGCGTGACATTTTGCGGGCTTTCATCAAAGCCGCGATCGCACTTTCTTCGTCCTTAATGTCGTCTCTGCCGATCCCGTAGCCACCGTCGGCAACACTGAAGAATGGTTGAAACTGCCCTGGCGCGAATGCCTGATCTCGGATTGTTTTACCCTTATTGTCGAAATTATTCCCAACTCGGTTTGCAATAACTTTCGCTACATCTACTTGCCCCTGCTTATCGCCTTCACCCGCTTCTAAAATCGACAGTACAGCACCCACAAATTGATCGGCACTGGATGCACCGCCCGCGCCTACCTCCCCTTGATTGGGTGAAGGCGAGTTGATCATCTTCATCAGATCTTTTAACCACGGGGGAGCCATGTTTTTCAACTGATCCGTGATTTTAGGGATTGCACCCAACAGATCGAAGAATGCCTGTTTGATTTTATTAGCTATTCCTTGAGCAATATTTAAGCTTGCTTTGAATAATTCTGACTTCCCGACTGTTTCGTTTAAGAATTGAGTAATCTTGTCCCAAATGGTTCGGATTAAATTCAAAGCTCCGACAATGCCATTCGCAATTATGGTTAGCCATTTCGCTGTCATTGTGACACTGAGAACAATGAACGGCAGAATTAATTGCAGAATGCCCCAGATAACGCCGATCGCTTTTCCGATTAGGTCAGCAGTATTTGCAATCGCAACGATCGCCACGCTGATTACAGATGACAATAAACCGCCGATCGTATCCCACAGTTGATTTTGCTGACTTAACCAGCCAAAGACTTCGCCTAAAGTACCTGCAACTGAGCTTAAAGCAGAGAAGATAGTATTTATTGCCGTTTGCACTGCGGGATTTGCCATCGCACCTAGAAATGCTTCTGTTGCGGCTTTGCCTATATCCAAGATGAAATCCCAAGCATTTTTAAGTAGTGGGCTTAGAGATTGAAAGAATTCAACTACTTTAGGCATTACATTCGCTACAAACTCAGCGACTATTGGCTGAGCTTGTAGCAAAACTTCCTGTAAAACCCCTCCGACTTGGACGATCGTGCCTTTTGCATTTTCAAAAACTCCCCCAATTAAAGGGGCAATAGCACTAAAAACAGGGGCAAGTGTCTGGAATGCTTGCGCGGCAATTGGAGCGATGAAATTAAACGCATCGCTTAACAGCTTAGGAATACCACCGATCGCGCTTTGTACCTGATTGAAAACGTCAATCAACCCTTTCCCAAAATCAGTTTGAAAGAATGTCTGTAATCCGGCAGTTGCTTCTTTCAACGCGCCATTAATAGAGTCGATCGTGTTTTTCAGCGCGACCATCGGATCGCCTACATTCAATCCGACGGCTGTTGCTTGCGTTCCCAGTTCTGACAGAAATCCGCCCTCTCCAATCAGGCTTTTTACAGCAGCACTGACAGATTTGTAAACGTTGTCTCCTCCACCTAAATCACGCTGAATAGACAACGAGCCTTGCATCCCAAATAGCGAGTCTTTGGCTCCTTGAAACGTAGAGTCAAGAGAAGCTTTAGCCGCTTCTACCCGTTCAGGTGTTACGAATTTCGCCTGCGCTTGTTGAACGACTAATGCTCGTGATTGTGCGTCTAATTCTGACAGTTCGTTTGCATTTTTCAGCTTTGCCAATCGCACCATTTCATCAACGATTTGAGGCTGATCTTGGAAATACTGAAGCTGTCTAAGCTGTGCAAAACTTGATGTGCCATTCAGCGCACGGGATAATCCCATTCGAGCAAAGTTTGGATTTAATCCCGCTGCCCCAGAAAGGATACCTGCATCTTTTGAAATCTCGATCGCGTTTTTCTGGAAGTTTTTTAACTCGGTCGGGTCAAGCTTACGATCGATTCCTCGAAACGATTCAACCAGTTCATCTTGAATCCCGGCATAGATTGACAGGTATTGCTCAGTGGTTCCCGGTAGTGTTGCTGCTAATTTTGCAAGTTCACGCCGAGTCGATTCAAACGTTGCGCGACCTTGCTCAAAAGTTAAACCGCCCTTCGCTTGAATTGCAGATGCACCGCCGATCGCTTCCTGCTCTGCTGACATCCCGCGCTTAACTTGCTCTGTAAGGTTATTTTCAGTAATAGTTTGACGAATGCCTCCGGTTATGTCACCCAAGATAGTAGAAGCAATCCCGCGTAACGCATTAACAGACCCGCCGATCGCGCCTCCAATCCCACCCACTAATCCGGTTGCGAGTGAGGTTGCAATGTTCGCTTTGAGGATGGATGAAACAATCGTGTTTCCAAGATCCGCTTGTTGAATCCCTTGTTGTAATGCACCACTAATCCCATTCGATATGCCGCTTGTGTTCGGCATTTGGATACTGGGCTTAATTGCAATTCCAGTTAGACCGCTGTCAATTTCTGAGCGTACCTGCTTACCTAATCCGCTGATACCCCGTGCGAGGTTACGCTGAAATGTGGTGTCTAAACCAGCAGTCCCCGTTGCAATTTCTTGCCGCAGTGCATACCCGAATCGACTTACTTTTATCCCATCAGCCAGTCCGTTCGATAATGCCCGTGACATTGATCGTGCGGCATCATCGGCAAGTTTATTCAGGTCAGCGAGGAGTGCAGCGCGATCCTTCCTGTAGCCTGAAAAGTCGATCGCGGTATCGACGCTGATTTTGCCGATGGAGTAGGGAGAGGGCATATTTTTGCAGCAAATCTATCTTCAATTTTGTGCAAAACCCTCACTTCTCCATCTCGAAGTACAATCGCGCTCCGCAGCCATGACAAATGATGGACCGCACCGGTTCGCTTCGTCATCAGTAGCACTAGGTTGTCTGCGGCAAGTGAACGGAGGCGTTAGGCTTATTGCTAGGTGTGTGCTGGATGCTGAAATCTCAACATCCAGCGACCACTTGTGCAGCGTGGTATTTAGCGCGGTTGAAGGTTTGGTACTGAGATAAAGGATTTGCACGTTCGTTTATCTCGAATGCAGTTAGCGCTACTCGGTCCGGGTCTGGTTCCTCTTGTTTTGATTCACAGGTGAATTTCATCGCAAGTTCAAGATCGTTTGTACGAAACTGGGCATTTCCCCTTCTCCATGTTCGCAAGGTTTCCCGCGCATATTTGGTGTTCTCAGCAGTTGAGAGATATTTCTCCATTTCTTCTGCAAACCTTTCACCATCTGTTTTTGGTGGCTGTGCTTTGATGTCCGGTTCAACAGGTGCGATGGGAACAGGAGTAGAGGCAGCAGCAACCGAATATGCTTCACCCACTTCACCACCAACCGATTTGGCGAATTTCTCGGCTCTAGTACGATCGCTGAAACTAGCCAGTTGCACAGTAGGCTTTCCGTTCTTCTCGCGAGTTTTCGCGATCGCATCCTTGCAAAATTTCGCTTGAATCTCTGCCAAGTTCCCGCCGTCGATGAAAACTGGATACCAATTGTCAGCACTGCCCGAATCGCCACACGTTTCTTTAGCCACTTGTGCAGGGTTGTCAGTCGGACTCGGTTTTGCAGAGATAGGAGCTTGATTTGTTGTAGAAGTTGGACTCGTTTTCGATCCATTGTTGGCAGCGATTCCAATTCCTCCAAGAATTCCGATCGCGATGGGAGCGGCGACGATTAGTAAGCGTTTCATTTTTCCTTTGGGTCAAGTGTTCTGTTTTGAATCAGCTTCAATCTTCTGGTCAATTTAGTCTGAAATCTGCGGACAAAAGGCTGCCCTAGCAGCCATTGACTGTGTAACCAAGAGGGTTATCAGGTTTTCTCTCTCATCCTTGGTTTTGGCGGTGGCAACCACTTGGCTATATTTTTGATTGATTTCGCGTCTGCTTGTCCCGCTAAGACGAGCATTACAGTAAGTAATACCGCCATCCACAATCTTTCTCTTATTCTCGGAACTTAACCCACGCAAAACAGTTAGAACGAAAGAATCAGCGCGTGTGGGGTTTGTTTGTAGTATCACTTCCATTGCGCCCCAAAAACGTTGTTCAGCATTAGCGTCGTACTGAACCAACTCGGCTCTAGCTGAATTAGAGACTGTGCAGAAGGCACTAATGGCTATCGCAGCAACATAGGCTTGAATATTATTCATTTGCTTTTCTCCGTAGACTTACTTTAAAACTTGTCATATAAATCACATTCAGAATCCAGCAATAAGGCTGAATGTGACGGCGCGATCGAGCAGTAGCCAGAGAGATCGCATTTCCGCTTGAGTTATCTATCAATTAATCAACTGCCCATCAGAGCAGATGATCCGATGAGCAGATTTTTTGTGTCTATCCTAAGCTGCTAAATCAAAGCGACTCGTCTTCCCGCACCCGTGGCAGAGAATCGATCTCACTTGTGCCGATTCATCCTCATCCGCCCAATCCGAATCGAGCGAGGAACAGTGCGGACAGATGATTAATGCGTCCGCATTCACCCATTCACTCAGCAAATATGGCGGATTTGCAACGTCCGATTGTACCGGGATATTCCCAGAGCCATCTTCCTGCCCATTCTCAGAGGGGCAATCATGATTGATTCGCGCTTCTAGGGCGGAAACACGATCGTTTAATCGCCTCACCTGCATGTTTAGAGTTTCAGGCAATCCTAGATATGAAATGAGTGCTTCGGTCATCAGTTCCGTTTGCGATCGTCCAGTCTTCTCGATCAAGGCTTCCAACTGAGCGAAAAGCTCCGGCTCTACCCTGAAGCCAATATTTTGCTTTTGAGTGCCACTAGGCATAATTTCTCATCTTAATGTCGCTAACCCTCAATTTTGCATCGATTCGAGATTGTCGCTGTGGAAAGGGTTAGAAGCGCTAACGCTATAAGCCAAGCTTATCTATTAACGAGAGAATGCGGGTTTCAAGCGTTTTATATGGCTAACGATCGATAAGTTCTGCTTTCAGGCAAGCAGATCCGTATTCGATCGGGTATCAAAGTACGGAAAATTAGGGTTTTGAGCGACTAACCTTACAATTTAGTGTTTTGTAAGGTTACAATTGAGACGTTAGCGCCGTTGAGACTTGAGAACATGATTAGCTTCGATATCGAACTTGGGAATTTAGAAGCGAGTGCCAAAGTCGATGGGCATGGACAAGCCAAAATTCTCACGGATGAAGAATTAACCCGATTATTTGAGGAAGGGTTTCAAACTTTCCGCGATCGGTCTTTGTATGCCATCTGCATGTTCACCGGATGCCGCATTAGCGAAGCGCTGAAACTGAAAGCAGAAATGATTCGGGGAAACTTTATCACGTTCACTCGTGAAACGCGCAAAGGAAAAACGGGTACTCAGCAAGTCGAAATCATTCCAGCGTTGCAGTCGTTCCTAGATGAATGGAGCCAAGCGGGAGAAATGCCAGAGTCAGGCTATCTATTCAAATCCCGACCGGACAGCAAGAAACCGTTTCTCAGCAGGATGCAGGCGCATGACATTCTGAAGGCAGCTTGCGATCGTATTGGGATCGAGGGAGTTAGCACCCATTCGTTTCGTCGCACCTACATCACAAAGCTAAGGAGTAAGGGATATTCACCTGCCCAGATTCAGAAGCGCACTGGGCACAAGCGACGGGAAAATCTGATGCACTATTTTGATCAGGTTTAACAAAGGGAGGGATACGATCTCGTTTCTCGCATCCCTCTGCAAATGTTCAACTTTGAATAGCTCAGCGGTAGCAAACGAAGTTGCCACTTTTTATCACAGTGATACACTTTCCCCCATCAGATGCCATTTTGAATGTGGCAGGTTCACCGTCGATCGTGGCTGTCCCTTCTGCTACACCCATATGCAACGATTCGATGGTCAAGAACTCGATTTGGGTTCTGACTCCATCACTCCATTCAAGTGTTGTCTGTTTGGGGATAAATCGTGTGAGTGTTCCTGAACTCGTAAATGAGCAACGATCTCGCAGAGATGTCTCTTTTCCCTGAAAAGTGCAACCGATTTTAGGAAGCTGAGCGAATCCAGGGACAGAAAGCACGATCACACTTAGCGCCGCAACTGCGAGTGCTGCAAACTTGGCAATTCTCATGGAAAAGCTCCACAAACATTTGGGCAGTGCCTTACGTTAGCCGCGATTTCTCAAACTGCACTTCTCACTCAAGGTTCTTTACCCAAAATTGATTGAATACTGTCCCGTAGTGTCCCGATGGCAAGATCCAGACGATCTGAATTAACAGAGCAGGAGAGACGATTCGCTGATGCTTATTTCGTCTGCCTGGATGTCAAGCAGTCCCTTGCTGCCGCAGCATACACGGGCAATCCAGAAGCATTGCGAAAAGCAGGGTATCGCTTGCTAACAAGTGATCGCGTTCAAGCTTATTTACAAAACCGTAGGGAGAAAGTTGTGAGTGCGACTGACCAAACGCTGAATGAAATTCTCACTCAACTGAAGACGATCGCATTCTGCAATATTAAGGACGTGGCGACCTGGGATGCTCAAGGCGTTCATTTCAAGAATTCCGATCAAATCTCTGACGAGAAAGCGCAGGCAATTAGACGGATAAAAGGTCGCAAGCGGTCGTTATTGGGCAAGGATGGTGAGGTCACAGGCGAAACCTTCGATTTTGAAGTTGAATTACACAACAAGGAAATGGCACTCAAGACACTTGCCACCTATTACGGCATTGATTCTGACTGGAACAGTCTTATCGCAGGTCTCGCCCGATTTGGACTCGTGCTGAAAGAGGATGCGAATCAACTCTCCGGCTGGAGAGTCGATCGACTGGAGAAGTAGGCTAAGGGTCGAATCTCTCGTTTAGAGTCTCGAAATCTCGGTGCTGAAGAACGATCGGCTTGGTCAGTTCGCCAGTCGCAAACACTTGAGGAATGAGCGCTTTCATATGGCGATAATCGCCCAAACTTCTAACCAGGATGAAAAGCTCATCCTGAGAGTCGGAACGGGATGCGAGGTCGATTAGATCGCCTGCATTGAATTCTCCAAACGATTTAGGTGTGCTGAGAATCATTAATTCAGGGATGTAAGATTGATCGTGCATAGTGAATGTATTTCTTTGTAGTCGAGATACTACAATTTTGATGAAACCCCGCCGTTCAACTGAGTTCGGCGGGGTTTTTGCTGTTTGAAAAAGAAGGGGGGTTGCTGTGTCTGTCTGCGGAAGTAACACGGATAAGCGCTATCACAGTTGAATAAACGAGATCGCCCGGTTGCCAGTTGAAAAACTCATTAGTGCGGTCGTACTGTTTTCTAGGAAAGCGATCGAAAAAGCTGCGTGTCAGATAAAATCCTCGACTCTCTGCTCTTAGGTGGTCTTTGAACTGCCAACTTCACAGAGCTTATACAATCCTAAGTATTTTCAGCATTAATAAGATAAAAATTTATACGTAATATACTTGCAAATAGCAATAATTACTCCGGAGCCTCAAGAGGTTTTACGTAAACACTTCTTGGTAGTCACCTCAAGGAAGACAATCGTTTTATCTTTTATGCTTATGTCATCCACAAGCCTGCAACAAGCCCTACATAGCCTTCCAGATGGGGCAGCAGAGGCAATTGTTGATTTCAACTTTGCACAACGCGCTTTTCTGGAAGCGTTGGGATTTTATACAGGAGAGGTATGTCCACAATACGATACTGGTGGTGGTACTTTTGTTGACTACGCAGTTCGCAAAAACAATTCAGATGATTGTTTCGTAAACACTAAATCGAATCCTTACCTCTTAATTGAACTGAAGGGACGAGATGTGAGCTTAGCTGAAGGCTCAGCAGGCTATAAGAAAACAGTTGCACAACTCAAGGGGTATTTGCTGGGGACTCAATGCAAAACAGTGCAGTGGGGAATTATTACCAATTCTGTTCACATTCAGCTTTTTCGTAAACACGGAAAGGTGATTCATCCAGCAACAACTTGCCTCGAAATTACAGCAGAGAATATTGACCAAGTTATTGGTTTAGTGCGAAAGAAAATTGAACAACCGATAAGAGCATTGACCGTTTCTGTCTACAACAACAAGGGTGGAGTTGGTAAAACAACTACAACAACTAATCTTGCCTCCATTTTCACCCTATTTGGTAAAACGGTACTGATTGTAGACTGCGATCCGAATCAACAAGACCTGACTAGCTCTTTAGGAATGGCATTAAACGAAGGATCTGTTTTTCAAGCACTCACAGACAGGGATGTTGATTTCTGTTCAGCAATTAAGCCATTCTCGGTTAGTTCTAGAGCATTAGGCAGAGAGCTTAAGTTTGACGTTATTCCCGCAGAGAAGCAATTTGCAGCAAATGATTTTGATGAAGTAAAACTGCGTCAACTGCTTACGCCTCATACCTTACGTCGAAAGTTAGAACCGTTGAAGTCAGAGTACGATTACATCCTCATTGATGCTCCCCCAAATTGGCGAATCTTTAGCCAATTGGCAGTTTATGCAGCGGATGTGGTCTTGATACCCACGAAACACAATAATCTATTTTCTCTAGAGAATGCAGCGATGGCGATCAAGGAGTTCATTCCCGAAGCCCAGAGAGCAAGAGACGATGGTAGTCCTGTTCCATTACCTGTCTTTTTTAATGGGGAAAAGACAACCCCGCATCAAATTGCCGCAGCTCAAATCGAAATTGCTAATATCCTCAAGCAGGCAAAGAAGGAAGGGTTTGATTTGATGCCCCATTTCTATCCAAGGTATACCAATACCAAGAAAGATTTGCATATCTTTGAAGTTCCCAGCTATGCGAATATCGCCAACGCAGCATTTGCTCGCGTTCCGGCAACTTATCGTGACAAAACCGCTCGTGATTACTATTTAGCCCTGGCAAAGGAGTACTTTCTACAATGAGTGCCTTCACTGATATTGGCAACCTTATGTATCTGTATCTTGATGAAATTGATCCAGGTGAAGGAACCGATGCTCCTGAATTTCTAATCAAAGCGACTGCACAACAGTTGAAAGATGCAGGGGGGCGGAACTGGCTACCAACGATCGTCAAAGAAACCAGCAAAGATCGCTATGAAGTAGTGGGTAATGCCTTTGTCTATGCGGTTGTAGAGGCTGCGGGGTTAGAGAGAATTTGGTGCATTGTTGCAGACGAGAGTGAGGTTACTGCTAAACTCTCACAAACGTTATCTAGAGAAGCGACTCCTCAAATTAATCTCTCCACCGCATCGAGAGATGATATTCAAGCAGCATTGCAATATCTCATTGAACAACCAGGCAGCGGATTCACAGGGATCAAACTACCTGTAGCGACGAATCGAATTGATGAAGCACCTCGTCAGTACTGGAAGACCCTAGATCCGATTACAACGCTCAAGTGCGGAATTAGCAAAGGGAAGAAGCTCAACGCTTTGAAGCGAGTTTTTTACCTAACGCCTCAACCCTTGCCGGATGTTATTAGAGATCCCGCTATTTTGCACAGTCTGACAACTCAGGAGTTAAAAAAGATGGCGAAACAGCGAGGTGTAGCGGGATATACTAAATTGAAAAAATCGGACTTAATTACTCAACTCAGCCTCTGAGCAAGTTTGAGGCAGGCACTGATCGCATCATATGGCACTCAACCGAAAGGGTAAGACAATCTATTCTTGGCATGATAATTAGTCCAAACCCGCTTAAAACAAACGCTGTTCAAGCGGGTATAGGCTGTCCCAGTAGAATTTGTCCGCTTCTTGAATGACCTCAGCTAGGGTTGGCCATTCTTCCAGATCGAAAATCTCATAAGGCGATTGATGTTTTTCGTTTCCATCTTCATCGAAGCGGTGAACATGAAACTCTGATCGGTGACCAAGATAAAAATGAACATGGGCATTGTCGTATCGAAAAACATCTCGCTCATCGCTAGTGGTCAGATGATAAGAGTATTTAACTGTTTCTACAAATTGAATGCTATTTAATTTTGAGGCTTTCAAGGTTTTGTTAACTGTCAATTCAAGCCCTCCACGGCAGATAACACGCCCCTTTATTCGAAAGTTGCCCTGTTCCAGCCTAATCAGATTGAGCGTCTCAGACTCAATCAATCCGTCTTTTTTAAGGCGCTCTAGGTAGCGAGCGTGTGTCGTGAAATAAGTGCTAGAGCGTACTCGTGAATGTTTCCCCACAGCCTTTGTCCGTTGCTGAAATCATATCTTTCAGCAGTCCATAATAGATCGCCCAATCAACAAAGTCCTGCGTTTCCTGTAATTCCCCAGAAGAAACTTTGCTGAGCATTTCCTCTGAAGCCATACGATAAGTCTGCTCATATATAGCAATTTTTCCCTCAATAAAATTCACCGACCCATTGGGAGGGACGAAAGAATTTTCAATGAGAGGAAACATTTTTCTCTCAATCTGCTCGTCAGTGAGTCCCTCCAGTTCCGATAACTTTAAACATTCCATAGCACGTGCTCCAACGGTTAATTCAAACTTATCTCTTTAAAGCACCAAAAAGATGTATCAACATGATACTTAAAGCAAAAAATATAAAAAAAGTTATAGACGTGTCATTCCCTATAATTCCTCTTCTTCTTGAAAGAAAAACTATTTTTTCCTTTGCAACCCTTGCGAGGTGATTGCGCTAAGTTTGCCGAACTCTAGAAGGCTCCTCGTAATTCAAATTAAATTGGCAATTGCAGCACTCGCTTTGATTAATACGGATTGCCTCAACACTATCTCATGAGTTAGCTTTCTAGCGAGTCGCTCGAGTTCAAGCTTGCCGTGTTTGGTATCCATCAAACGATGGCGCTCTCACTTCTTACCAGTTGCACGCTACACAGCAGAGGGAGACGGGATTTGTTCCTCCAGTAACGAAGTTTATCGATCGCGCTTATCTCCAAACAAAAAATCCCGTCACTCTGGCGGGATGAATGCGTGAACTGACAAATAGATTAATCTCAGGATTCCCAAACGATCTGTCAGCGATCGTGCAAATGGTACAGATTTACAGATTGAAAGCGCGATCGCTGTTCTTTTATCAGCGCTTCATGAATTCGAGCGTGTAGCGCAAAGTTTATGTAAACTCAGTATTTTTGCAGAATCCAGATAATTATTATTCTCAGCATGTTTCTATCTCAAAAGTCATGCTGAAATCAATAATTCTTGGAAGTTCGATCGCATTTCTATCTGCTCTGTCTTTGCCTGCAATCGCTACCGATTGGCGTACAACGGGTGTATCAACTCGAACAAGAGAAACCGTTGCGATCGATATGGATTCAATCAATCGTGTTTCTCGATACGATGTGCGGTTTCGATATCTAATTGGCAAAGATTTGGTGCAAGCATCGGTGAACTGTGATTCTTCCCTAGTGACTCCGGATCAAGGGAAGCCGTTCGTTCCTGATATGACAGGCGCAACGCGAGAAATGATTAAGCTGGCTTGTGGGGAACGCCGTGATAGAGCGTCAGCCACTAATTACGATCGAGGATATGGTCACGGATCTAGGCAGGTTGGTAATTCGCCCAGATTCGCTGTAAGTCGAGATGCGATCGCAGCAACGAGACGGCTTTCCTATACTGATTTCGCCAAATACAGAGTCTCAGACGAGGCAATCATAGAGGGACTTACTACCGTCTGTCGAATTTACAGCAACGGTGGAAGTAAAAGCACTGTTGCTGCTATTCAGAGTTCTACCCTAATTGACAAGGATGATGATACAAGAACGGTCATGATTGATTTTTACGGCAGCATTCATGTTGTTGCCCTTTCTAGGGTTTGTCCCGAATACGATTTGTAGAGCGGAAAAAAAGAGATCGCGTCTTCTTTACCGAAGTCACTTCGACTTGCAAGCATCATCTATTAGGGCAAACTCTCGCAGGCTTGCCCGTCCTTATCTCTATCAAGACGGAACGGATCGCCGGGGAACGCATTAAACACTCGTTGAGCCTCAGCCTGAGTCCTGAAATCGCTGCAATCACAATCACTCTTCGTACAGGCTGGCAAACTATTCTGAGTAGGCTGAAATACTGTTCTCGGTTTCGGTTGTGGGGTTGCTTGTTGCACTCCCCGTCGGAAGTCCCACGGCATCACCGGAGTAGATTGATTCCAAAACGCCAGCCGTTTCAGTTGGGCATCGGCTTCAGCCGTCAAGTATTGTTTAGCGTTGCACCCGTTCAAGTATTGCCTGTAAGCAACGGCTTGTCCCTCTTGAACCATGCTGAGATTAATCGAGCGATCTCCCACAAAAACTTCTGCAACTTTCCGATTGTATTTGTCCGTTGCGATCGTCCTCAGGTAAACCACTTGCCCCACGGGTAAGAGTTGCTTAAGCCTTGCTGCTGCTCTCTCACCGTAGGGTTTCTGTGCCATTTCCGCCGCATCAATGCAGGCTAACCGGACAGTCACAGCCTTATTGCCTTCTTTGACTCGGATTGTGTCCCCATCTCCAACAGATGCAACCGTGGCAGCAGTCCGTTGTTGAGCGATCGCCGAGGGTGCAAACAGTAAAGGTGCAAACAGTACAAGTGCGATCGCAGATGAGAGCAGTAATTTCTTCATGGTCTAAAACTAGTGGTGCATTGCCCGTTTAGAATTCCCAACGCTCAGCGATCGCACTCGGAGCCGTAGAGGACTTTCCCTGACCCATCTGGAGAAAATCTGACGCACCATTCCCCATCTGCCAACCAGATACGCAACGGGTGATGGATAAATTTGCCGTAGATGAAGGCGAGAACCACGATAACCAAGAATGAGATCCCCACACCTTGAACTACTTTCCAGGGGCGAGCTGTCCATTGATTTTCCATTGGCGCAAATCTTGAGGGAGCGGGTTTAGAGTTCCCCTGCTGTGCCTGAAGATTTCCGCAACGCTTCCCGATGCCGCCGCCGAAGCGACTTCACAAGGTTGCGAAAATCCTCGGTTAACTCAGGCTCCTCCCAGTATTCAGGAATCAGCTTTAATTGAAAATTCACCCATTCATACGAGGCTTCGTCTTCGCTATAGTTTCTGGCAGTGTGGAGAGCGGTTACGATCGCGTTTCTAATCAGTGGGTTGAGTTCCTGCATTTGTGCGTCGCTCAGGTATTTGCAATGAAAGTCTTCCATCTCGTTACGAACAGTCATTGCAATCAGCATCGCTAGGTTTTTTGTGCCTTTTAATAATCGGGGGCGCTTTTTTGTCATCGCTGAGTATCTACTGAGATTTATCTCATATTAATCATGAGCGCTTCTCAAGCGAAAACCCGTTCGATCGTCAATCCCGTCGCTCTGCCCCAAATCCCTACGCTACCAGCTCCCACATTAACGCCAGAGTCAGCCCATTCGCGATCGTCCGGTAAAAGAACAAAATTACTGTGAAGCCCCGTTGGTCAATGAGATCAAGCGGGTTTTTTGTTGCTTGAAAAAGAAGGGGGGCTGCCTCACTTTGCCAGAATCGTCAAACCCGCGATCGTCATTCAGTGAATTCAGACTCAAAATTCACCAAATCGATTTTTCGTTGCCACTGGGGCTAGAGAACGGGCTTAGGGTTCCCAGGCGTAGAGTTCGTCGATCAAGGTGGTAACAGGTCGGTTTTGAGGTGGTAACAAGCCTGGGATGCCTAATTTTATTGGGTTCTGACTATAACCTCGCAAAACCAATAAATGGATCTGTTACCACCTGTTACCACCTAGCTTGCAGAGGTGGTAACAGGTGAAAGCATTGAATTTACTACGTTCTAGCTTGCTGTTACCACCTGTTACCACCTATTTATATAAAAAAGCAGTTTATCAATGATCTCTGTCGATGGTTTGGTTTTGGTTCTGCTTCTATTGCAACCGCTAAAAACCCCGCAATAGAAGGCTAATAGAGATTGAATTAGCTCAATGGCATTGAAGGGGTCAGGGGTTCGAATCCCCTTAGCTCCATACCTTTCAGCGATCAAGCTTGGGAGCGTCCCTAAATCATCTCTAAAGCTGTTTGTAATGAATAGCGGGAGTGCAATATTAAGGGCGTATTCACAGCCTTTAAAGGCAGTAGCTTCTATAAAAAGCTATGAATACCTTTTTTAGTTTTTAGCAGCCTTTGCAATTCGGGCAATATTCTAAATCTGACGGGTTGGAACAGCTCGAAGGCAACGCTTTTGTATTCGAGTTCTTTAGCGGCATGCCATTCCCACAACGCTTTCATCCGTGGATCGACTTCTGCCAAAATTTTGTGATGTAGAGAAACTTCCGATATCCTTAGATCAAATTCCGCTGCGCCCACAGTGCTGCTGCTACTCGATCGCGCATTCCTAACTTGCTCAAAATTTGAGTCACATGATTTTTGACGGTTCCTTCGCTGAGGAAAAGCTCCTGTGCAATCTCTTGATTGTTCTTCCCCTCACCTACTCGTTTCAATACTTCAATTTCACGTTTGCTTAATTCGTCGAGATGGTAGTTCGAGGACAGTGGTTTCAGTTGAGAAAAAGCTTTGGGTGCAATCGTCGGTCCAAGTTGGCTATATCCTTGAGCGACCGATCGGATTGCAGTCGCAATTTCAGGGGCAGGAGTCCGCTTCAAGAGATATCCGAGTGCCCCGACTTGAAGCGATCGCAGAATGTACTCATCGTCATCGAAGGTGGTGAGGACTAAAATCCGAATCCACGGATAGTACTGGTGAATTTCTTGGGTAGCTTGTACGCCATCACAAACGGGCATTCGCACATCCATCAGAATCACATCGGGTTGTAAATGCTTTGCTGCCTCGATCGCTTCTTGTCCATTGGCTGCATGACCCGCAATTTCCAGATCTGCTTCGACTGAAAGCATGGTCGCGAGTCCTTGCCGGAAAATTTCCTGGTCATCGACAAGCAATAGACGAATCATAGCGGCAGTATGATCGAGATTTGAGTCCCTTGAGTAGGTGCGGTTTGTAACTCGAACTGTCCGCGCAACAGTTGAACTCGCTCGATCATACCCTGAAGTCCAAATCCTGGCTTGAGTGTTGTTGCATCAAATCCAATTCCATCATCTTTGAGATTGAGCATTAGACCTGCTGGTGTTTGATCGGCAGAAAAGTAAACGTGAGTTGCTTGGGCATGTTTCTGAACATTCATCAATCCTTCTTTTACAATGCAGTACACTTGATAGCTCTGATAAACAGGGAGATGCGGCAAGTTTACTTTCCATTGCACTTGAACCGTTGAAGTTTGTCTGAGTTGTTCGAGGAGCGCAACCAAGGCGTGATTCAGATCGAAGTCAGATTGACGCATTCGATCGAGAGCTTGACTCACATCCTCGATGCACTGTCGCGCTAATCGTTTTGCGGTATCGACAGCTTGAAACGATTGATCGAGATTGTGCGATCGTAGGGTTTGAGCAACCGCAAGCTGGGTATCTAAATCGGTTAAGGTATGTCCGAGCGAGTCATGAATTTCTCGTGCAATCCGGGTTCGCTCTAGGGTAGCGGCTAAAGATTCAACTTGTTCGGTCAGTTCTTCGATCTTCTGATCGCTTTTCTGTTGCACCACAATCATCTGGCTGAGCATGACCGTGAAGAAACTGGCAGCCGTGTAGATGGCAAGCGTAAAGATGATAAATCGAATGGGGTTGCTGAGATTCAGACCGAGTGGATCAAGCGGAATTGATTGCTGAAGGCGATGGATCAAGAACTGTGTGGAGCAACACGATCGCAGTTAGTTCAGGCAAGACGGCAAATTGGCTACATTTTTCAAGCACACAATCTACTCAATAGCTTAACGGCTCAAGAGAATGTAGAGATGACGCTGGAGTTGCATCCTCAGATTCCTTGGCGCGATCGCCAGCAGAAAGCACAACAAATGCTGGAGACGGTTGGACTAGGAGAGCGCACCACTTACTATCCAGATAGTCTCTCTGGCGGGCAGAAGCAGCGGGTCGCCATTGCCCGCGCGCTCGTAGCGAATCCTAAGATTATTCTCGCAGATGAACCCACGGCTGCACTCGATAAGAAATCAGGACGCGATGTGGTCGAACTGATGCAACGGCTTGCTCAAGAGCAAGGCTGCACAATTTTGCTTGTTACGCACGACAATCGCATTCTTGATATTGCTGACCGAATTATCGAGATGGAAGACGGTTACTTGATTCAAAAAGACTAAGGATGCCGAAAGAGTTTCTGAAGCAAGTTCACGGAGATTCTACCAGGAGAAAGACATGAACGGACAAGCGATCAGTTTAGCGATCGTATCAATCTTAGGAGTACAGATGATGACATTACCTGTGGATGCCGTTTCTAATAGCCGTCTTACTGTTGAGGTTAGCGGCTTGAGAAACCAGGATGGAACGCTGTGTCTGAGTTTGTTTTCGAGTGAACAAGGCTTTCCAAATCAAAGCGATCGCGCCATTGCCTCTCGCTGTATTGAAGCCAAAGAAGCGACAGCTACCTTTGATCAACTGCCACCGGGACGATATGCCGTTGCTGTTATTCATGACTCTAACGACGATGGCAAGCTCAACACTGGTTTTCTCGGCATTCCCAGAGAAGGGTTTGGCTTTTCGCGCAATCCGAGAATTGGGACCCGTGCGCCGAGTTTCAGAGACACTGCCTTTCTCGTCGCTGGAGAAAGCACCAAGATTCAGATCGCTCTGAGATATTTGCTGTAAAAATCTTTCGCTGTTATCTACAAGGAGTTACTGTGTTATGAACTGCTCAAAGCTCAATATTATTGGTTTCGCGATCGTTCTCTCAAGCTTTGCCCTCAGCTTCCCTGCTCAGACTTGTCCGTCTGCGTCAAAGTCTACATCCGTTCAAGCTTCCGCTCGTCAGCCCCAAACGATCGTTGATATTGCCGCCTCGAATCCAAACTTCAGTACGCTGGTTGAGGCAGTCAAAGCCGCAGGACTGGTTAAAACGCTGTCTGAGCAGACTTAGTTAACAGTTTTTGCTCCGACTAACGAAGCCTTTGCTGCATTGCCTCCAGGAACGCTCGAACAGTTGTTGAAGCCCGAAAATCGTGCAGCACTGAGAAAAGTACTGACCTATCATGTTGTTCCAGGAGCATTAGAGTCAAAGAACCTGCGCTCTGGTCAGGTGAAATCAGTGGAAGGGAGTCCGGTGAATGTTCAAGTGGCAAATAATCAGGTTAGGGTCAACGATGCAACGGTCATTTCTGCGGATGTGAAAGCAAGTAACGGTGTCATTCATGTCATTGATCGTGTGATTCTGCCCCCTGATCTCTAATCTTCTATGCTGCAACTTACTTTTGCCGAAAACGCACCGTCTGATATTGCTGATGCTTACGATCGCTGTCGTCAACTCACTTGCGTGAATTCGACCACGTTTTATCTCAGTAGCCAACTGCTGCCGCAATTTAAACGCCAAGCAATTTGGGCAATCTACGCTTAGTGTCGGCGCACGGATGAACTAGTGGATGGGGTTGTATCTGCTGCTACCACCTTGCTGACATTAGACAGATGGGAAAGACGGCTCGAAGCGTTGCGGGTCAGCCACAGGACGATTACGATGCAGCCTTAACAGATAGCATCGAACGATTGGAGATCGACATCCATCCCTTTCGCGAACCGATCGAAGGTCAGCGAATGGATCTCCGTCAGAATCGTTATGAAACCTTTGCCAGCTTGTATGACTCTTGCTGCCGAGTTGCGGGGACAGTGGGGTTGATGTCGCTTGCAGTCATCGGGACGCAACCAACTCTATTCAATACGCCTTGCTTTTTCGCGGCTTCTCATGCACTGTTTCCAAACTCGCCCGAAAGCTCTCCCATTCAATCACTTCCCCTAAACGCACCAGCAAGTCTTTCTTCTGTTCCAACTTCGCCTAACGCTGTTCGATTTTGTCTTTCCCGAACCCCTGTCTCATCAGTACTATCCTCCCAGTATCCCTGCTTCTAGCCTGACATCCTTTTTCCTAGTTGGCTCTGGGCTTAATCTAATTTTTCGAGGTGCCCTATAGTTAATGTAGAGTGTTTACTACTAAAATAGAGATATCGAACTATATCTGAGTTTCATCCACAAAAAACTTCTAGTGCTGACTCAGTTCTTAGAGAATGGTTAAGAAGTTTGTGGCTAAAAACTAGACGATTCGTAAATTTATCGTTGCTCAATTCTTTTTAACTCCCTGCTTCAGATGAGATCGCTGCTTTCAAAGCCTCAATTGCTGCTTCAGCAACTTCAATATCCTCCTCATCTGTGCCCGAACCAATACCAATACCACCAATCACTTCGCCATGAATCTCAATCGGTAAACCTCCTGCAATTGTGGCAAACCGATTTCCCGATGCCAAGGCAATTCCCACTGCTAAGTCAGTTGGTAATTGCCCTGTAGAAACCTTTGCCGAAACTGCCGTATAAGCCTTTTGAATCGCAGAAAATTGGCTATGAAGTTTAGCCCCCTCCATCCGCTCAAACACCATCAAATTGCCCCCTCGATCGACAATGGCAATACATTGAGGCACACCCATCGCTTCAGCTTTTGCGATCGCTGCTTGCAACAGCACCTTTGCCCCCTGCACAGACAAGTCCAAAACTCGATTTATATACATTCCAAAACTCCCATAAGGCATGAAGAGAACTTGTCTAGAATAGCCTCAATCAACACCTATTTTGTCCCTGCATCTCCTAATATGCCTTCCACTAACCAATCCATTTTCTGCAACTGAGGATCTTGCAAGCTATACGTCTTTCCAGAGGGGTGAGGTGGAACCAAAAAGCTGGACAGGTGAATAAGCTACCCCCCCTCAACCTCATGGTAAGAGTAGATTATGAGCCAAAACAAACGCAAACAACACAGTGCCCAATTCAAAGCCAAAGTCGCACTTG